>NZ_FAOZ01000059.1 GCF_001536285.1 Parafrankia irregularis
CGCGATCAGGCAGAAGAACTCCTACTACGGGGCGTTCTACCGGCGGATCGCCACCCGCCGGGGGAAGCAGCGGGCCCTGGTCGCTGTCATGCACAAGCTCACCGTCGCGATCTGGCATGTCCTGCACGACAGGACCGGACACAAGGACCTCGGCGCCGACTACCACACGAGGAAGAACCCGCAACGCGCGATGCGACGCATGATCCGCGAAGCGAACGCCCTCGGCCTCACCATCCGCTTCGACCCCGCCTGACCGGACCCAGCCCACCCAACCCGCCACAACCAGCCGATCAAGCCCCGACCCGCAGCTCACGTCAGTTTTTCGTGTCAGACCTGAGGATCGTGGTTGCTGCAGCAGCCAAAATCCTCACTCCTTGCTCGGCAGCAGCCGCGACAGCGGACGTCCGGGGCGCCTCAGATCCTGCCCGGCAGCTGCCCGGGAGACGAGCCGGGCCTCAGGCGGAGAGGCCGAGGGCGGCCATGCGCTGGCGGTGCGCCGCCATGATGCGGTTGAAGATCTCGGCGATCTCCTCCAGATCTCCCACACCGGCGAGCAGGCCGGTCAGCGCGTCCCGGTCGGCCGCGACCCGCTGCGCCTGGGTCAGCGCCTCCCCGACCAGGCGACGGGCCCACAGCGCGAGCCGGCCCGCCATCACCGGGTTGCTGGCGATGGCGGCACGCACCCGTTCGACGGCGAAGGCCGCATGGCCGGTGTCGGCGAGCACGCTCAGGACCAGCGCCCGTGGCTCGGGCTCGAGCCGACCGGCGATCTCCCGGTAGAAATCGGCGGCGATGTTGTCCCCGACGTAGGCCTTTACGAGGCTCTCCAGCCAGTCCGACGGTGCGGTGAGGTTGTGGAACGCCGTCAGCGCGGACACGAACGGTGCCATCGCCTGTTCGAGGTCGACCCCGAGCCGATGGAGCTCGTTCCCGATGGCCTCGAAATGCGCGAACTCGGCCGCCGCCATCCGACCGAGCTCGATCTTGTCGGCCAGCGTCGGAGCCATGCGGGCGTCCGTCGCCATCCGCTCGAACGCGGTCAGCTCACCGAAGGCGAGCAGGCCCAGCAGGTCGACCAGAGCGGGGTCCGCGCCTTCCGGCGCGGCCGGCTCGCCGGCAGGCCCAGGTGAGTCGGCGGTAGGAGTTCCGAGGTGGGTCTGCGAAGTCTGGGCCACGGCGTGATTCTGGCACTTCCCGGCGATCGCGCCGGTGCGCACGTGCGGGCTGGACGTCCCGCGTGACGGGTGAGAACCACGTGCGCCAACATGCGCCCATGCGCCCACACGCCCCCGCGTGCCCCGGCCACGGGACCGCGGCACGGCGGGCCGGCGGGTTCGGTAGGCCGCCCGTGCGTCATCTCGGCCAGGCTGGCCTGCCAAACCGACCGTAATGTCGCATTTCGATCGTCCTGAGGTGATGTGTCGTTGGCATGAAGGTGGGATGTCGGCAGGCCGACGGCAGAAGTCTCGCCAGGTGTCGGGCACGTTGCCGAGCAGGGGGTGGCGACAGCGGAACCGGTGCCGCGTGGCGTCTGTGGGCACGAATTCCGACGACGGCCAGCGCCGCCACGCACAGATCAGCGAACAGACAGAACGAGAACATTGCAATATCACACCCACGCAGGGCGGGACCCGGGTTATCCTTGGCTCAGCCGGTGGTCATCACACCACCCAGCCATCAGGCCGCTGTTCGACTGACGCCGCCCCGGGAATCGGGCCGCTGGCGCCGCGCGGCATATCGCGAGCGGGTTCAGCGTAGGACACCGCTCAGAGCAGACCAGGAGCGTCCCGCTGTCCGTCACAAACACACCATCGTCCGACATCGAAGCCACCAGCAACACCGAGCCCACCGGTAACACCGAGCCCACAGCCAGCACGGAGCTCGCCACCAGCACAGAGCCCACCAGCGAAGCCGCAGCAGCCGCCGTGGGTGACGTCCCCGCGCAGGAGCGACCCGAGGCCCCGTTGTTCGCCGAGATCGGCGTCCGGCCCGAGACCGTCGCCGCGCTCGCGGAGGTCGGCATCGTCCGGCCGTTCGCAATCCAGGAACTCACGCTCCCGCTGGCGCTCGCCCGCACCGACATCATCGGCCAGGCGCGGACCGGAACAGGCAAGACCCTCGCCTTCGGCATCCCCGTCGTCCAGGTCGTGCAGGCCCAGGACGAGGGCGCCGACGGCCGCCCCCAGGCCCTCGTCGTCGTCCCGACCCGCGAGCTGTGCGTCCAGGTCACGGCGGACATCGCCCGCGCCGGCCTCGGCCGCGGGCTGCGCGTGCTGTCCGTCTACGGCGGCCGCGCCTACGAGCCCCAGCTCAGCGCCCTGCGCTCCGGTGTGGACATCGTCGTCGGCACGCCGGGCCGGCTGCTGGACCTCGCCCGCCAGAAGGCGCTCGACCTCGCCCGGGTGCGCACCCTGGTGCTCGACGAGGCGGACGAGATGCTCGACCTCGGCTTCCTGCCGGACGTCGAGCGGATCATCGCCTTCCTCCCCGAGCAGCGGCACACGATGCTGTTCTCCGCGACGATGCCCGGGCCGGTGATCGGCCTGGCCCGCCGGTTCATGAGCCGGCCGGTGCACGTCCGCGCCGAGCAGCCGGACGAGGGCCGCACCGTCCCGAACACCCAGCAGCACGTCTTCCGCGCGCACGCGCTGGACAAGATGGAGGTCCTCGCCCGGCTCCTGCAGGCGACGGACCGGGGCCTGGCCATGGTGTTCGTCCGTACCCGGCGCACGGCGGACAAGGTCGCCGACGACCTGGCCCGCCGGGGCTTCGCCGCGGCGGCTGTCCACGGCGACCTCGGCCAGGGCCAGCGTGAGCAGGCCCTGCGCGCGTTCCGCGGCGGCAAGGTCGACGTGCTGGTCGCCACCGATGTGGCGGCCCGCGGGATCGACGTCGGTGGCGTCACCCATGTGGTGAACTACCAGTGCCCCGAGGACGAGAACGTCTACCTGCACCGCATCGGCCGGACCGGCCGTGCCGGCGGCAGCGGCGTCGCGATCACCTTCGTGGACTGGGACGACCTGCCCCGGTGGACGCTGGTCAACAAGGCACTCGCGCTGCCGTTCGAGGAGCCGCTGGAGACCTACTCCACCTCTCCGCACCTTTTCGAGCTGCTGGCCATCCCGGCCGACGTGAAGGGCTCGCTGCCGCACTCCGCGCGCACCCGGGCAGGGCTGGCCGCGGAGGAGGTCGAGGATCTCGGCGGCGGCGGCCGGCGTGGTACCCGCCAGCGCACCCGTGAGCGTGACCAGGAGGAGAAGGCGGTTCGCCCGGCGCGTACCCGGGTGCGGCAGCGCACCCGCGGTGCGGGCGCGGCTGCGGCCGCGACCGGGCTGACCGTCGCCGGCGAGGCCGACGCCGACACCGTCGAGGGCACCGATCCGGGCCCCGTGAGCGACGTCGACGTCGACACCAACGGTGCCGGGCTCGCCGGTCGGGCGGCGACCGTCACCGCGGTCCGGGTCCTGGGCGGCGACAGCGAGGACGGCGCCGTCGAGCTGACCGCCACCGACTCCACCGACGAGCCCGCGCGGCGGCGTCGGCGGCGCCGTGGTGGCCGGGGCCGCGGCACCGGCAGTGTTCGCGACGCCGGGGCCGAGTCGGGCGGCGACGGCGACGAGGACTCCGGCGCGGAAACCCACGCCCGTCGCGCCGAGTCAGCCTGAGGCAGGTCGCCACAGCCTCAGGAAGGTCGGATCGCGAATCGGTGTCGAATCGGTCTGAGGCAGGTCGAGACGGGTCAGGGACGAGACGGGTCAGGGACGGGTGCGCAGCGCCAGCCTGACCCAGCTCGGCCGCCCGCAGGCCGGGCAGCGCAGCAGCGACGGATGCCGACGCGGGAGCGGAAGGTGCACGCTCGGCGTCAGCACCCACAGCGCCCGCCGCAGGCTGACCGTGCTCGTCCGGCCGCAACGGGAGCAGTCGACCGTGAGAACGGCGCTGCGGTTCCCCGGCGGGCGCACCCCGCTGTAGAGGGCCCGCTTGCCCTGCGCGTCCCGGCCGGTCGGCGCTCCGGGTGCGCTCACACCGGCGACCTGGACCGACCTGGGGGCACCGGGGCTCGCGGCCTTCCCGGGTGGCCCGGTGGTGCGCTCCCGGTTCATGGGACGTCCCGTGTTCTCGTCCGGGCCACCTGTTCCGGTGCGGGGACGCAACCGGTCGAAGCCCGCCGACGCGTTCGAGCTCACACCGCTCCTGACACCGCGGCACCGGGCATCACGGCTTCCGGCATTGCGGCTTCCGACATCACGGCTTCCGGCATTGCGGCTTCCGAGGGCACTGCCTGAACCGGTGAGGGCGTCGCCAGCCGCGGCACGCTTCGCGGCGCACGGCCCGCTTCGCCTTCGCGGCCCGCACGTCCACGCGACGCCCCTCGCCCGGTGGCCTGGGTACCGGCGGGCGGCGTCGCGGCCACATCGGTCCCCGCGCCCCCACCCGCGATCGCACGGGCGTGTGCGCGATAGGCCTCGGCGCCCTTCGAACGGCCGGCGGTGGTGAGTATCGACCGCCCCAGGCCCGGCGCCTCGGCGAACCGCACCGACCGGGCGATCGGCGGATCCAGGATCGTGACCTGATAGCGGGTCTCGACGTCGAGGACGACCGCCCGGCTGTGCGCGGTACGCCCGTCGAACAGGGTGGGCAGCACCCCGCGGACCCGTAGCCGCGGGTTGGTGAGCCGCTGGACGTCCGCGACGGTGTCGAGGAGCTGGCCCACGCCGCGGTGGGAGAGCGTCTCGCACTGCAGCGGGATGACGACCTCGTCCGCGGCGGTCAGCCCGTTGATGGTGAGGACCCCGAGCGAGGGCGGGCAGTCCACCAGCACGAAGTCGTATTCGGCGGCGATCTCCCCCAGCGCCAGCCGCAGCGCATGCTCACGGCCGGTCCGGGAGAGCAGGATGGCCTCGCAGCCGGCCAGCTCGATGGTGGCCGGCAGCAGGTCGCTTCCGTCCGGGGTCGAGCGGATGACGATGCCCGGTGGCAGCCTCCCGAGCAGCACGTCGTGGACGGAAAGCTCCAGTGTGTCCGGGTCGAGGCCGAGGGAGAACGTCAGGCAGGCCTGCGGGTCGAGGTCCACCAGCAGGACGCGCCGCCCCAGCTCGCTCAACGCGGCGCCGAGGCTGGCGACCGAGGTCGTCTTCGCGACGCCACCCTTCTGGTTGGCTACAGCAAGGACCCGGGCCACATCGATCAGTGTGACAACTGAAACCGACTGATCACAACACTATCTGTGACTGAATCTCTCGCGTACATCAGCTGGCGGGGCAAACCAGCCCAGGCCAGGCGCACCAGCGAGCGCCCGATCCGACATGTCGGGCGTAACCACACCCCGGCCCGTGTTGCCGGCATCCCGGACGGGCAGGACCGTTCCCGGCACCGCCGAGCACCGGAGCTGACCCGCAGGCACCGAGGCACCGGACCTGAAGGCACCCGGCACCACGCACCACGCACCACACGGCAAACGGCAAACGGCAAACGGCACCACGCGGCAAACGGCCGACCCGAGGGAGCGACCAGCATGCTTGAGGCCGCCGGCTACCTGTTCGTGGCCGTGCTTCTGATCGCCGGCAACGCCCTGTTCGTCGCGGCCGAGTTCGCGCTGGTCGCCGTCGAGCCGCATCAGATCCAGCAGGCCGTCGACGCGGGTGAGCGCCGGGACCGTACCGTGCTGCACGCCGTGCGGTCGCTGTCGTTCCAGCTCTCCGGCGCCCAGCTGGGTATCACCGTGACCTCGCTGGCCGTGGGCTACCTCGCCGAGCCCGCGATCGCGACCCTGCTGCGGCCGCCGCTGGCCGCGATCGGGATCGGCCCGTCGCCGCGCGGGGTGACGGCGATCGTGCTGGCGCTGGTCCTGGCGACCGTGACGCAGATGGTCTTCGGCGAGCTGGTGCCGAAGAACTGGGCCATCTCCGAGCCGGTGCGGATCGCCCGCGCCGTGGCGCCGGCGCAGGTCCTGTTCTCGCGGGTGTTCCGGCCACTGATCAGTGTCCTCAACGGCGCCGCGAACGCCCTGGTCCGGGCGGTCGGCGTCGAGCCCCAGGACGAGCTTCGCGCCGGGCGCTCGTCCGCCGAGCTCGACTCGATCGTGACATCGTCGGCCGAGCACGGCACCCTGCCCACCACCACTGCCACGCTGCTGAGCCGGTCGCTGCGCTTCGGTGACCGCCACGCGTCGGACGTCATGACCCCACGGGTGCGGGCCGTGCTGGTCGAGGTGGACACCTCCCTGACGGATCTGCTGGCGCTGGCCGAGCGGACCGGCCTGTCCCGCTTCCCCGTGCTGCGGGCCGCGCCACCGGCCGCCCCGGCCGCCGACGAGGTGGTCGGCATCGTGCACGTGAAGGACGCGTTCCGGGCACCACCGCCCGAACGGGGGATGCGCCGGGTGGCGGAGTTCATGAGCGACCCGCTGCTGGTTCCCGCCTCGCTGCACTGCGAGGTGCTGCTGCACCGCCTGCGCCGCCATGGTCTGCAGCTCGCCGTCGTGATCGACGAGTACGGCGGGCTGGACGGCATCGTCACGATGGAGGATCTCGTCGAGGAGCTCGTCGGCGAGGTCGCCGACGAGTACGACCGACCGGCCGCACCAGACGTCGTCGTGCTCGGCCCGGAGCAGTGGCTGCTCTCCGGCCTGCTCCGCCTGGACGAGGTCCGGGAGCACACCGGAGTCGACCTGCCCAGCGGGCCGTACGAAACCGTCGGCGGTCTCATGCTGGCCCGGCTCGGACGCCTCGGGCAGCAGCACGACGTCGTCCGGGTCGACGGGCACGAGCTTGTCGTGGTGTCGATCGACGGCCGCCGGATCAACCGGATCCGCCTCGTCGCGGCGGCGGACGACCGATGAGCCTTCTCCATCTCACGGGGCACGGTCAGGACCGCCACAGGTCCGAGTCGACGACGGAGAAGGCTCGATGAACCTTCTCGCCTTTCCGGCCGGTCTGCTGCTGCTGGCCGGGAACGCGTTCTTCGTCGGCGCCGAGTTCGCGTTGATCTCGGCGCGGCGCGACCGCGTCGAGCCGACGGCCCAGCGCGGCGACCGACGCTCGCAGGCCGTCCTGGCCCATCTGGAGCATCTCTCCCCGCTGCTGGCGGCCACCCAGCTGGGCATCACGGTGTGCTCGCTGGCGCTGGGCGCGGTCACCGAACCCGCCGTCGCCCACCTGCTCGCCTCGGGCCTGGACGCGGCCGGCGTCCCCCACGACGCCCAGCACGCGATCGCGTTCGTGATCGCCCTGGGCATCGTGGCGTCGCTGCACATGGTGCTCGGCGAGATGGTGCCGAAGAACCTCGCCATCGCCGGCCCCGAACGAGCCGCCCGCTGGCTCGGCCCACCGCTGTTCGCCTTCGCCCGCCTGGTCCGGCCGTTCATCCTGTTCCTGAACGCGTTCGCGAACGCGATCCTGCGGCTGCTGCGGGTGACCCCGTCGGACGAGCTGGCGTCCGCCTACACACCCTCGGAGCTCGGGGCGCTGATCGGCCAGTCGCGGCAGGAAGGGCTGCTGCACCAGGGCGAGCACGAACTGTTGACCCACGCGCTGGAGCTGTCGGTACGCACGGCGCGCACGGTGCTGGTCCCGAGTGCGGACGTCGTCACCGTGCCCTGGACGGTGACGGCCACCGAGCTGGAGAGGTTCGTCGCCGAGACCGGCTTCTCCCGGTTCCCCGTCCGCGCCCCGGCGGCCGGGCCCGGCCGGGAACAGGGCACGACCGCGGAACTCGCCGGGTTCCTGCACGCGAAGGACGTCCTGGGGATCCCCGAGGACGCCCGGGACGAGCCGCTCGTGCCGCGGCGGCTTCGCCCCATGGTGCGGATTCCCGTGGACCTGCGCCTCGACGAGGTGCTCCGCCTCATGCAGCGGACGAAGAGCCATCTGGGCCGTGCGGTGGACGCGGCGGGCAGCACCCTCGGCGTCGTCGCCATGGAGGACGTCGTGGAGGAGTTCGTCGGCGAGGTGGAGGACGCGAGCCACCGCGGTGCCGCCGACAGCCGGGCCTGAGGCATCGGTCCCCGGGCCCCACGCCCCTGGGCGGTCGGTGTCCACCCGCCCACCGCCCAGCCACCCGGCACCCGCTCCGCCCGCCGCCCGGCGGGGATCCCGCACCGCCACGCAGCACCAACAATTCACAACAAGAGTCGCAAAAGGGGTGCAGAGTCGCCTCGCAGTCCGCAAGAGTGAAGGATTCTGGTCGTCAGAACGACCAGAATCCTTCACTCTTCGGAGTCGCCCCACTGGGCCGCGATCACGATCCTCAGATCTTGCCCGGCACCGACGGCAACCCGGCGCTCAGGATTCTGTTGCACCCTCCGAGCACCGAGCCAGGTTCGAACACCCCAGGCAAAGGGCTGCCCGCGCTGCCCGGCGCCCGCCACGTGCACAGGACTGACAGCGCGGGCCACGCCACGGGGCGTGGTCAGCCGGCGGCTGGCGCCGCGCTCTGGACGACCTCAAAAGACCACAAAGTCGCGCCGGAGGCGGCTGGCCCGCCGTGACCACCCGGTGCGCCGGCCGGCGCACCCGCGGGAGCACCGGAGGAGGCGCCCCCGGGATGGCCGTGGGCTGGGGGCGTGGTCTGCGCGCCGGCGGCCCGGTGCCCCTCGCTGAAGGCCATCGAGGACTGCCACTTCTGGAAGTCATCCTCGCTGCGCCACCGGGTGTAGACCAGGTAGGTGTCGGTCCCCTCCAGCGGCCGCAGAAGCTCGAACCACTCGAACCCGTCCGCCTTCTCGACCATCCCGGCCCGGCCGGCAAACCTCGCCTCGAGAGTCTCCCGCATCGCCGGGGGAACCGTCAGCACATTGATCTTCACGACACTCATGCCCGCAACGGTAGTGCGGGACGTCCCAGGGTGACGTCGTCATCCCCACCGGTGGCTCATGCCGTACAGTCGGCCGGCGTGTCCCGTCTTCCCCGTCTGGCCGTGGTCCTCGGCGTCGGCGCCGCAGCTGACGATCCGGCGGTGTGTGGGGCCGCCGGCGCGGCCGCGCTCATCGCCCTCGCCGAAGGCGGGCTGGAACCGATCATGGTGCTCGCCGCCACTGCCACCGCCGGTGGCAGTGGCGGCGCCGGCGACCTGGCAGCCCGCGCGGCCGAGCGGTCGCTGGCCGGGTTCGGGCTGGTCGACCGGCTCACCCTCCTGCCCGGCCCGCTCGCAGTGGGCCCCGTGCCCGCCGATGGTGGCCCGCGCCGCTCGTTCATGCTGTCAGGCACTGGTCCGCAGCACGACGGGGACGGCGCGACGGCCCTCGCGCACCAGGACGCGGTCGTGTTCGTCAGCACGCCCGACCTGCTCGGCAGGACCGGCCTGGCCGGCGTGTCCGACCTGCCCGGCGTTTCTGACCTGCCCGGCGTTTCTGGCGCCGCGGCTGCGACCACGGGTGCGAGCGGACCGCCGGTGGCCTGGCGCGACGATCCGTCGTCGCCGGCGGCCCCGGGTCGATGGGGCGAGAGCCGCTTCTTCGGCGGGGTCTTCCACATCGAGTTCGAAGGCCTGTTCAAGGTCTCCGCCGGCCCCGACCTGGCCGGCCCACAGGGCCGGTGGATCGGCGAGTACCTGCGCGGGCGCTACCTGCTCCCGGCACGCTCGGACATGGTGCGCGATCCGGCGCGGTTCGGCGGGCGGCTCCGGGCGGCCGCCATCGGCCGGGCGCCCGGCCGCCGTTATCTGACCGCGCTGACCCGCGAGGTACGACGGGGCCACGCCCGCGCTGCCAGCGCGGGCTACCCTCTGCCTCTCCGGGCCCACTCCCACTGAGCCGCTCCCCCTAACGGGAGCGTTTGGCAAGCCCGAGCATCGTGCTGCCGCTGCTGCCGAGCCGGACCGGAGGATCCTGGTCGCCAGCACGACCGGAATCCTCAGATCTTCGGCCTGCCGCTTCAAGCTGCTGCTCCGGGCTGCCGCTCCGCACACCGGTCTGCCGCGGCGGACACGCTGCGCCGGCCCCGGGAGCCGGACTCTCAGCGCCCGCCACCACCGCCGGGAACGGGGCGGCCTGGCTGGCCCGCAGCGGCCCGAGTGTTCCACGCTCCCGGCGATGCCGCGCTACCCGATGCCGCGGCGACGGGCGGTGCGCCGGCCACCGGTGCTGACGACTCGAACCCTGGGACGTAGGTGGGCGGCTCGTGATCGTTCTGGCGTCGCCCCACGACCAGCTGGCACAGGCCCGGCTCGACGCTCCAGGTCCGGCGGTCGAGCTGGTCCTCGATCCGGATCGGCAGCCGGGCGAGCGGCTCGGCCGCGCGCCGATGGCCCCAGGCGTGTGCGGCCTCCCAGGTCTCGAAGATGCCCACGAACTGGCCGTCACCGTCGAAGACCTGGAAGCGGCTTTCCTCGCCGACACGCGGTCCGGCGGCCGCCTGCCGAGGATCCGCCGATTGGGCCGCCCCCGCGGGGGTGGACCCGCCGAAGGCCGGACCACGCCAGCCTGCCGTACGGGCGGCCGACCCACCGTCCATCATGATCCCCCCCACGCAGCCGTGACGGTCCATGACAGAGCCGCCCGCCGGCCACCATAAGCAATATATCGGACACATAGTGTCAGTCGAGAACCGTGAGCGACGCACGTGCATTCACGATGATTGTGCATCCATTGTTCCCACCGCCTGCCAACTTATGCTGAGATCATGACGCTCAGGCTACATTGGCATGCGAACGGTTATATTTCGTTAACTCTTTTAAATGACACGAACACCTGGTAGCCCCGTGACGGCAGAACTCGCTCTTCCGTTCGGTGTGCTCAGCGCGCGCTCCCCGCCGCTTTGAACCGATTCGGCGCGCGGGCAGGCGTGGCATGCGCCGCGCGCTCCGCGATGACGCGCAAAGCATCAGCCAAACGGCCATAGAGAGGCACCATGTCCGAGCTCACCATCGGGGGAAGTCCGACAGTGCGCCGTCGGCGGCTCGGCGCCGAGCTTCGCCGACTCCGGGAACAGGCGGGGCTGTCGGCGGACGACGCCGCACGCCACCTCGAATGCTCCCCATCCAAGATCAGCCGGGTGGAGACCGGGCGGACCCCGGCCCGCGTCCGCGACGTCCGCGACCTGCTCGATCTCTACCTGGTGCACGACTCGTCCGAGCGGGGGATCCTGCTCGACCTGGTGCGCCAGTCGAAGGAGCAGGGCTGGTGGCAGTCCTTCGGCGACGCGGTACCCGACTGGCTGGAGACGCTGATCGGCCTCGAGGGCGACGCAGACACGATCTGCACCTACGAATCGGTTCTCGTCCCCGGCCTGCTGCAGACCGAGGAGTACACCCGCGCGCTCGCCATGGACTTCGACGGTGAGGGCTCGCCCTCCGAGGCCGAGCGCACGGTGGCCCTCAAGCGGGAGCGGCAGAAGCGACGCGGCCAGACCGGGCGGCGCATCCATGCCCTTCTCGACGAGGCTGTCCTGCGCCGTCCGGTCGGCGGATCCGAGGTCCTGCGCGGCCAGCTGGAGCACCTGCTGGCGGAGGCGTCCAGCGGGCGGGTCGTCATCGGGGTGATCCCCTTCCGCGCCGGCGGCTACCCGGCTCAGGGCTTTCCGTTCACCCTCTTCGAGTTCCCCGATACCAGAGACCAACCCGTGGTCTATCTGGAGGCTCTCTCCGGCGCGGTGTACCTGGAAAAGGCACACGAGGTTCGCCGCTATAAAGTCGCCTTCGACAAACTCAGAGCCTGCGCTCTCGGTCCTGACGAGGCAGGCGCCATGATCATGCGCATAGTTGAGAAGGTGAAAGTGGAGTGAACGCATACACAAGCGGTGCCGGCAAGGGCGGCGTCGAGTCCCTCGCTTGGCGGACGAGCAGCTACAGCCAGCCGCGTGGAAACTGCGTCGAATGGGCACCCGGTGCGGGCTCGGCGTTCGTACGGGACTCCAAGGACCGCGCCGGGGGCACGCTGGTGTTCTCGGAACGGTCCTGGTCGTCGTTCGTCAGCGCCATCCGCACCGGCGCGCTGAGCTGACGTCAGCGGCCTGAGTCGGCCAGCCCGCCGCCCGGCTCGCTTCCGGTACCGTCCCGGGACCGCGAACGGCCGGGCGGCGGGCGTGCGGAGACCGCCCTGAGTACGTCAGGACGTCACCATCAGGACGTCACCGTCGAGACGTCAGGACGTCAGGTCGAACTCGCCATCCGCGAGGCCGGCGAGGAAGTCATCCCACTCCGCGTCGGTGAACAGCAGGACCGTGCCGACAGGCTGGTCCGAGTCACGCATGGCCATGCCACCTGGGACCCTCGCCACCTCCACACGGTTGAGCTCGCCCTCCTCCGCCGCGGCGGAGCGCCACGACGCGCTGGCGAGATCCCGGTGGGTATAGGAGAACTTGCGCGGCACTGGTACGGCCCCCCGACCTGGTCAGAGCGGATATGGGTTGCGGTTGCCAGGGCAGGCGGGCGACCCGCGCCGACCGGCGCAGCCCTGAGGAATCACCACCCTAGAAGCCTTGACGCGGCCCGGCGCGCAGGTTGCACGGCGAGTCACCACCGGTGACAACAAGCGGCCACAGTCATTCGGCCAGCCCCTCCCAGGGCTCCCGGTCGGGCGATACCGCGCGCCCCTGCGGGCAGTGCCGCCGGAAGTCACACCAGGAGCACAGCGGGCCCGGGCTCGGCGCGAACACGGCATCCGCATCCGCACCGGCGCGCAGCCGGTCGGTCGCCTCGGTGATGTCACTCGCGACGGACTCCGCGCGCTGCACATGCCGCTGGAGCGAGGCGTCGGTGTGCTCGGCGACGGCGACCGTGCCGCTGGGCAGATGGTGCAGCTCCACCCGGCGGCACGGGGTGCGCAGCATCCGCCCGGCGGCCAGGGCGTAGAGCGCCAGCGCGGACGACCCACGGGCGTCGGCCTCGGTGAGCGGGCGCCGCCCGGTCTTGTAGTCGACCACGACGAGCTCACCGGCCCGCTGGTCGAGACGGTCGACGCGGCCGTGGAAGGCCAGCTGCTCGGTGCGGGTGGCCACCTGACGCTCCACGGCCCGCGGCTCGGCGGCGGGGTCGAGCCCGGCGGTGTAGCCCTCGACCATCGCCGCGGCGCGCTCGCGCCAGGCCGCCGACTGCTCCCGGTCGCGGAAACCGTCGGTGACCCACGCCATGCGCAGCAGCCCGCCGGCGCGTTCCGGAGTCCGCGCCGGCAGCGGGACGTCCCACCAGCGGTGCAACGCGTTGTGCACACTGACGCCGACGGATGTGTGCGCCCACGGCGGGCCCTTGGGCGGCGCCGGGCGATCCAGGTAGGTCATCCGGTATCGGCGCGGGCAGTCCTCGAACGCAGCCAGCCGGGACGGCGTGCAGGAGAACAGCCGGCGGGGCATCCCGGCCAGCTCCATCTGGTCCATCTGCCGATCATGCCACCGGGGGTCACGAGCCCGGCCTCACATCCATACCTTCTGGACTGCGCGGACCACGCCTGGCATGCTCGGTCCATGCAGTTCGGTGGGCCTCAGACGCGCGCGCTGGAGAGCACAGCTCTGTCAGCGGCGATCGGGGCGCCACAGGCCAGGATCGGGCGGCCGGGTGTCGGCCGGGTCGGTCTTCGTCCACCGCGAAGGTTTTATGGGGGCCGGGTTCGGTCCCCGCTCTGCCGCTGATCGCACGCGGCTCCGCTCAGACCACAGCCCGGCAACACCCGGGTCCTTCGTGGCGCGGGCCGCGCCGAGCCCTACCGAAGGGCCCCACCCGTGACGAACGTCGTCGACGCCGCAAGCTCCGCCACGACCTCCCCGGCCGCCGAGGCTTCCGAGTCAGCCACGCCCGCCACCTCCGCGCCGACCATCGCCTCCATCGACGAGGGTCGTCAGCTGATCGATGACATCGACATCAGGATCCGCGCCCTCGTGGCAACCCGCAAGGATCTGTCCGCCCAGGTCCAGGCGCTGCGTGCGGCAGCCGGCGGCCCGCGGGTCGAGCACGGGCGGGAGAACGCGATCATCACGGCCTGGGCGGACGAGCTCGGCCCGCGGGGTGCCGAGATCGCGCTGGCTGTACTGACCCTCTGCCGCGGCAACCTGCCGTAGGCCCGCCAATATTGATCTAGGCCGCTACAAGCCTCGTCAATACGGACAAAACGGGCGTGGAGTGCCTGGCAGTCCGCGTGAAGTAAGGGTTTTGACCGTCGGAGCGCCCGTCGCAGAGTCCCAAGCCTCGGGCTTCCACTGCCGCCGCCACTTCCGAGCAAGGGTCGCCAGGCCGCTGCGCTGGCCTCCACGGATGCAGGGAAAAATAGGGCCGGGTCGCCTGGTAAGCCGGTGATTCTGTGATGCCGGTGAGCTCGTGAAGCAAGGCTGGCGATGGAGGCCGGTTCCGGGACTACGGTTTGTGCCATGGCAGCCGCCCCTGGCGGCTGCCGGGAGCACGTGTGTCAGATTCGCCCGTTCCCTGGTCTCTCCAGGCGACCCGATGTCCACCGATGGTCATCGGGTCGAAGGGGGCGGCGTTGGGCCGGCAGGACGTCAAGGACGAGGTCATCTACCTGCGGGCGGCCGGCCTGGATCTGGGGAAG
>NZ_FAOZ01000060.1 GCF_001536285.1 Parafrankia irregularis
CGGATGCGTGTTCGCCAGGTTGGTTCGGGCGGTTTCTGCCCTCACCTTGTTACGCGCTGGGAAGCGTTCCGACCGTCCGGCCAGAAAACGAGCCAGAAACGCGGGGAGGGCACCGGGAGACTCTCCCGGTGCCCTCCCCGCGAGGAAAGAACGTCAGTCCTCCCTACCATCCCGCGTGGCACGGTAGGTCATCATCTCCCGTACCGCGTCAGCTCGTTCTGACAGTTCCCGGAACTCTGCCAGGGCAGCGTCACGGGTGCGGATCACGGCGCGACGGGAACCGTAGGCACCCCCGTGGCGCTTCTGCGCCACCTTGGAAAGGACGCCTGCCCGTCCGATGTCCTCGGCCCTGTTCCCCTCATTGATCACGTCTGTGAGAACCGGGAACTCCCTGCCATCACCGAACGCGTATCGCCAGACGGCCTCACTGTTGGCGGCAAGGTGCGTAGAGACCGCTACGAACTCCATGCGAGCCACAGTCTTCATCAGCTGCGCCCCGGGGGTCGCGTCGGTCTCGCTCGGCTTCTTGTCGATCCTGTAGCCGTTGCGGCGGGCAGCGTCCCGCACGGCGGTGTACTGGAGGCTGTCACGGGTGGCGACGAAGGTTCCGCCTTGCTTCGTGACGTAGAGCCAGGAGTCCGCTTCCCGCGTGGCCACGGAGTAGGCTACAGGCTCAAACGTCCGGATCATCTTCCCGAGGAGTTGAGCGAACAGCAACACCGCATCCTGCGTGATGTCGTCGCTCACGTCCGCCGTGCCGTAGCCACGGCCTGTGTAGGTCGCGTTTCCGTCCATCCGCTTACGCGAATCCGTGGCGTCGACCACGCGGCAGAACTTACGTGCCTTGAGGTGAATCGCGTGCCAGTCGTGCGCCGTCACCCTCTCCATGTCCTCCCGCTCGACTCGCGCGCCCGGAAGAGCCGACGGTGTGTCCGAAGAAAAGGCATTGTTGGTCACGAGGTCTCTCCTCTGCTTTGGGGAACTCCCGGGGGTGTCATCCCGCGCCCGGTGTCGATATCTAATTCTCCGTCTATGCACGCCCGAATGCAACCCCCAACCGTCCGCCAATTCATGATTCTTTTGGTGATAGAGGAATGACGGCAATGAATTCGGGGGCGCAAGGTGGGAGCGTGGAATCGCAGAAAGCAAAAGCAAACACAAAGACAAAGAGAAAGAGAAGGCCCGAACGCTAACGGCAGGGAAAAGGGGCATATCGCAATCCCCAAGGGTCAGCTTCTCGACGAAGTCGAACGCCGCCGGCACGCCAGTCCCGCATTGACTATCAGCTCGTTACCTCGCCATTAAGTCGCGGAGTGCGCGGGTGGGTGCCGTACCTGGTCTGGCCTGCACCAACAGCGCTTCGTTCACCCACCCGTCTTTACGGGGGGTCCGGTGGGGGGTCCCGTGGGGGGTCCGGTGGGGGGCCTGGTGGGTTGTAGGGGCCGAATCTCCGTGGCCACGCGCCGGGAGACATGGCCGCGGCGCGGCCTACCTGGCCAATCCGCTGGTCAGGGCCTCGCTGTGCATAGTGCTGGCACTGTCAGCGCTGGCCAACACCTGCCGGTCGCGGGTGCTCCGGTACTGGCCCCCACCGAGGCCTGCCAGATCTCCGACCGAGCTATACACCGAGGTGTGGAGATTTGGATGGATGGCTGGCGGTCAGCACGGTTCGCGGGTGATTGCGTGCCATCCGACACCCTTGGCGAACCCGCCAGCCACAGCCCCGCGCCGCCCGCAGCACAGCCTGCTGGGGAGCATCTGTACGCATCCGCTGATGCTGGCTTTGTGGCTTTCTGCTGGCGATGCCGGCCAGCGTTCGCCGACGGCGATGGAGGTTGGTGCGCCAGCGCTCACCAGCAGCGGCGACCAGTCCGCAGGGAGTCGCCGTCATCGCCCCGCCATTTAGGCGGAGATATGAATCCCGAGTCTCGCGGCCCGTGGCCATATTCCCGCCCCAAACGGCGTGGGCGCGTTGTGGGTGAGAGATTCCGGAAGGGGCGGCTATCACGAACGCGGATGCGGTGGAGGCTCCCATTTTACCGAGGGTGCCGGTGGCCGATGCGCGGTCGGGCCGAGCTGCCTGCATCGTCGGAGGTGGCGTCAACGACGGTGTCGCTATCTGATCGTCGCCCTGTGGCTGAAGTGCGGGCTCGCGGGAGGCGTCATGAGGAGCCGTCCGGAGGTTGCCGGACCCGCGGGATCGCGCAACGTGATGAGCATCATGTCGGCGGCGGGCTGGGTGCGTTGGAGCGGTCGTGCCATCACGGTGGCAGCGTTCCCACTGGTGGCGGGACTGCGGCGCCGCGATTTGGCTCAGATCTCTGTGTGGCGGGGCTGTGGACAAACCCCTGGGCATCGCCGTGACGGCCGCATACCGGATTGTCACCTTACGGCGCGATAGTGCAGCCTTGTCGCAACTACCCGTCACGCAGAGGGGCTACGGGGCGGCGAGGTAGTCGCGCTGCGCGGCGGAACGGTCAAGCAGGCTCGATGGGTCTGCGGATCTTCCGTGGGAGTGAATGTGACAGGGACTGACGATCTGTCTGACGCTGATCGGCGCATTCTGCTGCACGATCTGCGCCGAACGCTGGGCCCTGGCTGGCTCCCCGATGTGCTGGTCACGCTGTCGGGCGGTCCGCAGCCGTATACGAGCCTGTTGCACGCCCTGCGCAGCTATGACGTTCCGCGGGGCCGGCGCTGGCCGCAGCCGCTGATCCAGCAGGCCGTGTTGACCCGGACGTTGCGGTGGATGCAACACCGGGGGCTGGTCGAGCGGATGCGGGAGCGCGTGTTCCCCTTCGGGACGGTCTATTGGCTGACCCCGGCGGCGAAGGAACTGGCGGATCTGGTGGCGCCGATGGCGCAGTGGGCGGCGGCGCACGAGGAGCTGCTGGAGGTCGATCGGCGGGCGTGGGCCGAGCGGCGGCGCGGCCGGTAGAACGGCGGGAACTGTCGGTCCGCGGTCAGGCTGACCGCGTACCTGGAGGGCCAGGTCGCCTCGCGGCCTGGAAGAGGCGATCCGCGTCAGGGGTGGGCCGCTCACCGAGCTCGGCGAGGGCCACGACGAGCTGGCGGTAGGTGGCCTCGACGGCGTCGTGGAGGCCGAGGCGGGCCTGGGCGCGGGCGATCTGGACGTAGAGCCCTTCGCTGTAGGGGTCGAGACGGCGCAGCGTTTCCAGCAGCTCCAGGCGCCGCGGGTTCTCCTCCCCGACAGCGGCGGTGATGCTGGCCAATGCGTCGGAGACCTGGCGGCGCAGGCTCTCGCGGTGGGTTTCGGCCCAGGTACCGGCGATGTCGTCGGCGAGGTGGCCGGTGTAGGTGGCGGCCAGCGGGAGGATCGCGGCGAGTTCGTCGGTGGTGGTCGTCGCACGGCGGCGTGCGTCGAGGGCCTCGTCAACCTGCCAGAGGTCGACGGTGAACAGGTCACGGCGCAGCCGCCAGCGCCGATCGTCGTGGTCGAAGACGTCGTCGATCGTCCCGCCGGTGGCGGCGGCGAGGCTGCGGCGTAGCTGGCTGATGGCGGCGTAGAACCGGTTGTCCCGCTGGCGTGGGAGTTTGCCGTCGTCGGGCCAGACCGCGTCGATGATCGTGCGGCGCTCGGCGCCGTCGGGGTGGGCGGCGAGATAGGCCAGGATCTCCCGGCTCGGGCCGCCGATGCCGTCCACGGGCTGGTAGTCGCCGTCCGGTGCTGCCCGGTACCGCAGTTGTAGCCGGCCGAACAGGGTGAGCAGCAGCGGCGTGGCCGCCCGCGGCGGGCGCAGTGGGCCCGCAGCGGGCGTCGGTGGCACCGCATAGGTGGGCTCGGTAGGGGCTGCCCCGCCGCCGGGCGGGAGCGGTTCGTCGGGGCCCGGCGGCTCGTCTGCGGCCGGCGACACGTCGGGCGTCGGCCGGCCGCTGGGAGGCGGCGGCACGGGAGCGGCCGTGGAGCTACTGGGGGGCGGCGCGGAGGTGGGTGGTGGGGGCGGGGGCCCCTGGGTAGGGTTTGCGCGCCGAAAGTCTTCCTGGTTGGCGGCCGGGGCGTCCGCGTCGGCGAGCAGGTCGAGCAGCTGGCCGGTGTCGTTCTCGGGCAGGGTGAAAAGCCGGTTGCCGACGAGGGCGGCGGCGATGTCGGGGCTGGCGGCACCGATGACACCGTCGGGCCGTACTCGCGCGGTCGCGCCGGGACGCCACTGCCCGTAGAGGATGCCGACGACGCCGAGGGGGGAGCCGTTGTCGAGGACGGCTTGGAGCCGGCGGTCGGAGGTCTGGTCGGGGGCGGCGAGGACGATCAGGGACGTGCGGCGGGGGTCCTCGCCGGCGGCGGCTCGTCGTGCTCGGGTGATGACGTCGGCTTCGAGACGGTCCAGCAGTGTGGGCAGGTCGGGGACGATGTGCAGGCGCTGCGGCGGCGTGGCGGTGGTGTCCTCGCCCAGCAGCCGCCGTGCGTCGGCGGCGGGGATGAGGATCTCGGCGGGGGCGGCGTCGGGCTGGTGGCGGTCGACGAGCAGGGTGACGAGCAGGGCGCGGATCGCGGCGTCGGCGCCGGGTCCGATCAGGCCGAGGCCGCGGGTGGCGGCGAGGTCGAGCGCGAGGGGTTGGCCGTCGCCGGTGGTGCCGACGACCCGGGTCCCGGGTGGGGCGGCGTGGGCGGTGGCGGTGGCCGCGGCGTGGCAGCGGCCGGTGATGTGTGGGTCGCCGGGTGGGCGTACGACGACGAGCTCGCCGTCGGCGTCGCGTTCGGCGGTGGCGGTGTTGTAGGCGGCGGCGAGCTGGTGGATCACCGGTGCTTCGTTCAGGTCGTCGCGGACACCGCTGCCGGGGACGTAGTGCCGCCGGCGCCACAGCCGCACGGAGTACAGCGCGACGACCAGGAGCGCGACGGCGCCCAGTCCGAGGTAGCCGCCGGAGGGGAACTGGACCCCCGGCGGTCGGGACGGGGCGGATGGGTGCGCAGGCGGCGCCGCTGGTGTGGTCGGCGGCGCGCTGGTGGGGCTGGGTGTGGCCGGGCTGGTGGGCGGGCTGACGGGCGCCGGCGGCGCGGCGTGACCCGGGGCGGGCGCGCTGGCCGGAGGGGTTGGGGTGGCGGGTGGGCTGGCCGCCGGTGGGCTGACAGATGACGGCGCGGTGGTCGTCGGCGCGGGACTGGTGGGCGCCTGGCTGGTCGGAGGTGTGAGCGGAGGGCTGGACAGTGCATTCCCGGCCGGAGACGGGGCGGAGTCTGGTGGGGTGGGCAGGGTCAAGACCCAGCCGGGGCGGATCAGGCCGGGCTGGGTCAGCGCACGCCCGTCGGCCTGGAGAACGCCGTGGTTGAGGGCCCAGATCTCCGGCCAGCGGGCACCGTCGCCGAGGCAGCGGTCCGCGATCCGCCACAGTGAGTCGTAGACGCCGTTGGCCGGTAGCTGCACGACCGCGGTCCCCGCCGCGGCGGCCGGCAGCGCCGGATCGGTCGCGCTGGTGGCGGCGGCCGGGACGAACCGCGGGGCGGCGGGTGCGGTGGCGACGGCCGGCGCCGCGGCGGGTCCGCTGGTCGGGGTGAGGGGGCCGCGGGCCTGGAGAACGGTGAGGAGCACCGCGCCCAGTAGGAACGTGGCAAGCCCCCGCATCCCGCTGCTGGGCAGCGGCGGGCGGTGCGACGGCCAGCGGGCTTCGCGGACGACGTCCGGCACTGCGGCGACGACCGAGAGAGTGAACGCGGCCCACAGCGGCCACAGCAGGACCGCGAGGATGTCCAGCAGCAGGGTGTCGTCCATCGGGCCGGTCAGCCGCGCCTCGATCTCGTCCCAGGACGGCACGTGGTGGGGTAGCGGCCAGCCGATGAAATGCGCCAGCCCCCACGGCAGCCCGACGATCAGCGCGATGAGCGCGGCGAGGGCGACGGCTGCGCGGACGAGGCGGCCGAGGGCCAGCCCGCCGGCGGCGAGCCGACGACGGATCGGCCGAGCTGGGATCGGCCGGTGGGACGCGGGTCGGCTCACGGGGCTGCTCCGGCTGCGGGTGGGGCGGGGTGGGCGCTGCCGGTGCCGGTGACGGTGAGCGTGTCCAGGCCGACGATGCCGAGCAGCTGGTTGTGGTGGGTCACGGTCACCGCGACGTTCACCGTGTTGTCGACGATGGTCACGGCGCCGGTGGCACCGGCCTGGGCGAGGTAGGCGCGGGCCGCGCCGGCCGCCTCGTCGGGCAGCAGCCGGACCGTGCCGGTGGACCGGTAGGTCGTCAGGTCGAGCTGCTGGGCGCCGGCGCGGGCGGCTTCCTGCGCGATCCCCATCGCGGTGGTCTTGTCCGCCAGCGCGCCGCCGGCGTCCAGGATCAGCCCACCGAACATCACAAACGCGGCGGCCACGACAACAACGAACGCGGTGACGGTCCCCTCATCCCGCCCGTGGGCGGCCCGCCGGCGGCTCACGACGCCTGCCCAGGCCGGTCGCCGAACGTGTCCACAGGCGAGGTCGAGGAGGCACGCAGGGTCGCGCTGCCCGGGGTCGCGAGCATCGCGAGATCGTCAAGCCGAACAGTGCACGCCACCGTCACCCGGACCAGAGCGCCCGGCGCCAACCCGGCGGTGTCGGTGTCGACCGTCAGATCCTGGCAGGTGACCCCGGCCCCGGCCAGGGCGGTCTGCGCGGTGGTGCGGGCGTCAGCGACCGCCTCCGCGGGGGTCGCGGCAATCGAGGCCGCGCGGGCGGCCTGGTGCGCGACGTCGGCCATCCGCAGGCGCGCATCGGACACTCGGTAACACAGCACGAGGAACAGCAGCATGAGTAGCAGCACGGGCAGAATCAGCACCAGCTCGGCCGTCGCGGACCCCCGGTCCGAGCCCGTCGCCGTAGGCGGGGAGGGCAAGGGCGTCACGGGACCGGCCGCCTGCGCTCGACTGGCCCGGCCGCGTCAGCATCGATCCCGAGCCGAAGCCCAGGGATCACGCTGGCAGCGGTGCCGTGGACGCGGACGGTCGCTGTCTCGCCGTCGCGGGTGACCGTGACCTGCGGACTGGTGAGGCTGGCCCGGCCAAGCTGATCGAGAGTGTCCTGCGCCTGCTGCTCGCCGGCGGCGACGCTGCCGCCGTCGGCGCGAGCGGCGGCCAGGGCACGGGTGGCGGTGGTCTGCGCGATGTGGCTGGCATGAGCCCAGACCGTGACCTGCGCGAGGATCAGCACGATCGTCAGCACCAGCGGCAGCACGAAAATCATCTCGACGGTCAGCGCGCCGGTATCCGCCCGACGGCGCGGCACCTGCGCGGAGACGGATCGGCAGGACCGCCGGCCGCTCCCCGGACGGACACGGCCACGGCTTGGGCGCCACCGGGCGCCACCGTCCCTCGGTGGACGCCCAGTCCTGGGGCGGCCGGAGGCCGGACGGCGTCGTCGGTGTAGGGAGGCCGGCGAAGATGTCCATTCGGGTGCCGTGATCGTGTCCACTGGGGGTTTCCCGTGCTTTCTTGGGGGCCGGGGTGGTTGTCCATTTCTTCGCTGTGCCTGTTCGTGTCGTCATGGGTGGCTGGTGGTGTCGTGGAGGATGTGGGCTTCTATCTGGAGGTGTAGTGCCTGTCCGAGTTCTGTGGGGCTGTCGAGGCGTCTGGGGTGGTGGCGGCGCATGAGGGTGCCGCCGCAGACGCGTTCGAGGTAGGTGAGCTGTTCGGAGAGGGAGGCGGGGGTGACGCCGGCTTCTTCGGCGGCTCTGGTGAGGTTGGAATGTCGGACGATCATCGTGAAGCGTTCGAGGCGGAGATGGGCTTGGTGGCCGGTGAGGGCGCTGCGTAGTGGTTCGGGTAGTTGGGAGGGGTGGGTTCCTGTGAGGGTGTGGATGTGGTGTGAGCCGCCGGATGGACGTAGCGGGATTCCGTGTTTCTCCGCGAAAGCCCGGAGGGTGCTGTAAACGCAGCCGATTTCGTCGGCGATGTCTGCGAGGGTGCGTTTCCAGGTGACGTATTGTTCGTGGAGCCAGGTGGGGTCGACGTAATGGATTCCGGGTTTGTGCTGCTGGCTGGTGTCGGGGTGGAGCGGGAGGATCGCTCCGGCGCGGTGGGTGGGATAGAGCGGGCGTGGCAGCGGGTGTAGCCGCACGGCTTGGCGGACGTGCTCTGTCGACATGTGGAGGGTTTCGGCGACCTGCTGCGGGGATCGGTGCTGGCGGGTGAGCAGGTCGTGGATGGGGGCGGGGTCGGTGTGTTCGAGATCGGCGCCGGGCCAGTCGTGGGTGTGGACCCAGTGCGCTGGCGGGGCCCAGCGCAGCGGCTCGTCGGTGACGCCGGCGTGGAGAAGCAGGGCGTGGGCGTGGCTGGTGAGATCGTCGGCGAGCGGCGCGGGCATCCCGAGGACGAACTCGTGGTAGGCGGGGCGTCGCGCGGGGTCGACGATCCGGTAGGGCGGTGAGGCGATGGCGAGGTTGCCGTCGGTGAGGAGTTCGTAGAGGTAGGAGCGGGCGAAATCGAGGCGGCGTCGGTGCCCGCGGCGCAGCTCCCCGGGGCCGAGGAAGCTTCTCCAGGTCGCGCGGTCGATCAGCTCGGTCGTGGCGGCGAGGTGACGGCGGCGCGTGTAGTCGATCGGGATGGGGTGGGTGTCGCAGGCCAGGGCGAGTTCGGTGAGGATGCGCAGCGTGGTGCTGCCGGCGGGGCCGCGGGTCAGTTTGCCGAGCTGGTGGGCGACGGTGCCGCCGGTGATCTGGTCGCTGACGAGGGCGGTGATCTGGTTGAGCCGCAGAGCGCTGTGGGGAAGCAGAAGCGCCGCGATCGCCGCGGGGCGGAAGGTCACCGGTTCGAGGGAGTCGTCGTCGAGGAGACGGATCGTCCAGACGGGCCAGAGCTGGTCGGGTAGGCGTGCGGCTCGCAGGACGGCCGGGTCCGGTTCGCCGCTGGTGGGGTCGGTGGTCGGGGGATGCAAGGTGGGCAGGGTGGTGGCGTGCCGGAGGCGTTCGATGGGACGCAGGAATCCGTCGCGGCTGTGCGCGATGCGGGTTGTCAGGCTGGGGCTGGCGGATTTCCAGGACTCGGGCACTGCCAGGGGCCGGGGCCCGGCCGAGTGGTGGGCGACCAGGGGCGCGAGGGGGTCGTCCGGGCGGCCAGCGGTGGGGGCGGTGAGCAGCTGGTAGGCGGTGAGCAGGGTGTCGGCCCGCAGGTCGCCCGCGACGGGTGTTCGCTGGCGGCGGGGGCGGTCGTTCGTCGCGATGTGGGCGGCGAGGATGGTCAGGTCGGTGAGCGTGGCGAGGGCTTCGTGCCGGGCGGTGGCGTCGGGTGGGAGGCGTAGCCGCGCGAGGCTGCGGTCGATCAGCTGCTGGGCGGTGTGGGCGGCGGCGGGATCGGCGCAGGTGGGGTGGGGGGGCTCGGTGAGGTCGAAGCCGCAGCGGGTGGTGGTCGCCGCGGCGGTGACGTGGCGGGTGCAATGACCGGGTGGTGTCCGTCCGGACGGGTGCCGGACGGGTTGGGTGGACCCGCAGCGCGGGCATCGGTCCGCGAGTGGCTGGCCGTGATCGAGGCAGAAGAACGTCCAGCGCAGCTGCCAGGCCAGGGCGAACCGGCCGGGATGTTCGGCCAGGCAAGTCGGGCAGAACCGGCTGGTGCGTCCCGCGGTCGCCGCGGTGCGCAGGGCGTCGGGGGTGCGCGGGGGCAGATCCGGGAGCGGAGGGTGGAACATCGCGGCGAAGGTCCGGGGGGTCAGACCGGTCGCGTCGGCGACCGTGAGCGGCGTGGTGACGGCCGGGGGCGGGTCGGCGGTGAGGCCGAGGGCGCGGGTGAGTTCGCTGGTGGTGACGCGCAGGCGCCGCGCGTAGGCGGTCGTCCAGCTCTCGAACGATTCCCCGGGCAGCGGTGTCAGGGTGAACGGGAGCCGGCGGGTCATGCCGCGCCCTCCCCGCCCAGGCGCGTGGTGGTCTGGCGGGCGGGCCGGCTGGTCAGCCGGCCCGCGCCGAGCGCGGCGTGCAGGTCACGGCGGGCTTTCTCCGCGGCCTCGTCGATGCGGACCGCGTCGAGCAGACCGGCGGTGAGGGTTTCCGCGCCGGTCCTGACGGCCCGGTAGCAGCCCCGGGCGATCAGGGACATCAGCGAGGCGAAGTGCCCGGAGCTGCGGGCGAACAGGTAGTCCGACAGGTCCTCGGCGACCGTTCCCCGGCCGAGTTCGGCGAGAACCAGGTCGCGTTCGATACCGAGGAGCAGGTTGCGCCAGGTGCGCCGCCCGGCCTCGCTGTGGATCTCGAACGGGGTCAGGGTGAGGACGTTCCACCGTCGCGCGGTCTGGGAGAACGCGGCGTCGGCGCCGGTCAGGCCCTCGGTGAGCAGCCCGCGGGCGCGTAGCCCCACCCCGACGAAGAAGAACGTCACCGGGAACGTGTTGGCGAGCCACTTGAAATGGTTGGCGACCTCCCGGCCATCGCGACGGTGGACGTCGAGGAAGTGCACGTCGTCGACGACGACGAGACGGGTCTTGCACCCGGCGACGCATTCGGCGGCGCGGTTCGCCAGGCGTGTCGCGGTGCCGCGGTCAGGGGCGGGCAGCGCGTAGAAGCGGCAGAGCATCGCGTTCAGGCTGCGGATCGTCGTGTTCGAGGTCAGCCCGAGGTAAACGACCGGCACCCGCTGCCACTGGCCGCCCGTGGCGGGAACCGTCGGCCCGTAGAGGTCGACCTGTTCGCGGTGGAAGGCGCGGGCGAACGCCAGCGCGGCGGTCGTCTTGCCCAGCCCGGGAAGCGCGTCGAGGACCGCGGCGGGTTTGACCTTCTCCCCGTCCTGCCGGTTCGATCCGCAGATCTCGTCGAGCTGCTCGAAGACGGTGTCCATGCCCGGGGTCGCGACGGGGCCGAGGTTGGCGTGCCAACGGGCACGGGTCTCGTTGTAACGCAGCCGGACGGTCCGCGACATCCCCGCGATCTCGCAGGCGCTGTGCCGCGGCGGGCGGGTCCTCGGCGGGGTGTCGACCATCGCGAACCAGCCGTCCTTGCATGACAGGTTCCAGTCCCGCTCGTCACGGTCGGACAGCACCGCGTCCGGGCGGTTCATGGCACGACCCTCAGCGCGTCGGCGTAGAACTCCTCGTCGGCGATCCTGGCCGGTTCGTCGGCGGCGGCGCCGTCCAGCTCACCGTCGCAGTCGTCGTCACCGGCCCGCCACGAACCCGCCGGTGTCCCGGCGGGTTCCAGCCCGGCGCTGACCGCCGGCAGCTCGCAGGCCGCCGCGAGGTCGCCGCCGACGGCGGCCTGCAACCGGGCCTGGCGCTGCTCGCTCGCGCGGATCGCCATCCGACGTTCGGCGGGATGACGCACGAGCCCCGCGTCCCACCGGTCCAGCAGGTCCGCCAGGGCGAGCCGGTCATCGACGTGACGGCCCTCGGCGAGCGCGAGGCGGCGGGCGTAGGCGAGCGTGTCCGCGGAGAACGGCATCCCGACACCGCCGGCGTGCTCCCAGACCAGCGTGTGCCAGCGCTGGTCGGCCGGGTCCTGGAAGTAGACCCGTGAGATGTCGTCAGTGTCGTAGCGCACCGGCCACTTGCCGGCGTGCCGACCGGTGAACGGGCTGAGCCGGTTGCGGTAGCCGCCCAGCACGGGGCCGTTGTAACGAAGCCCGTTGACCTCGATCCCGTAATGCTGGATGGTCCGCCAGGCGACCGGCAGAAGATCGAACACCAGATCCGTCCGCGCGGGCACCCGCAGCCGACCGGCCCGGACCAGACCGTGAGCGAACATCTCCGCCGGACACAGATCCAACCCCGGCACCGCCGGGTCCACCAGCCCGCCGTGCGGACGCCGGTGGTAGATCCCGACGATCCACTGGCGGATCACGGTCTCCAGCTCGTCGACGAAGAAGTAGGCGCAGCCCTGCGGATCCTTCCCACGGCTGTGGACATCCGGCCCCTTGTAGCCGGGCAACGCCGCCAGCAATCCTTCTCGCAGGGTCCGGAAGAACCGCTCCACCGGCGCCTTGTCAGTGGGGGTCAGCGGCCGGGCCGGCTGCACCGACACCCCGAGGCGCTGACACACCGACAGCAGATGCTCCGACAGGAAGATCTTGCCGTGGTCGACGACGATGCTCTCCGCGGCCACCCCCGGCAGCCCCGGCTCCGCCTCGACGACGACGGTGTCCGGCAGCCCCGCGTAGGGCAGCAGACCGCCGCCGCTGCCCCGGGCCGTGTCCACCACCAGCGACTCGTAGAGCACGACCGCCGCGTCGACGGACTTCGTCGACACCGGGGAGAGCCGCAGGCCGGTCACGCACCGCGAATACAGATCGAGCGCGACGGTCAGCTCGACCCGGACCCAGCGCAAGGTCAGCGGTTCCATCGCGAACACGTCCAACCCGGTGGTGTCCACCAGCACGTACTCACCCGGCCGGGTCGCGCGCAGCCGCCCGTAAGGCTGTGTCGGCCGGTTCGCGATCGACCGTTTCGCCGCCGTCGCGCCGGTGAACGCGTGGGTGGCCCGGGACAACTCCTCCAGCACCAGCCGGGCCCGCCGCCGCCCCGGCGCCCGCACCGATCCGGCGCCGTGCTCGGCGTCGAGCCGTGCCGCCACCCGTTCCAGCAGCAGCTGCCGGGTCGGCCGGCTGGCGTCGGTGTGTTCGTCGAGCACCAGCCGACACATCGCCAACCACCGCTCATCGACCCCGGTGAACGGATCGGCCAGCCGCACCATGCGCTGATCGACCAGCCCCGCGGCGCCCGCTGTCTGGACCGCGCGGACCCAGCGGCGCACCGTCCGGACGTCCACCCCCACCTCCGCGGCCTTCGCCGCGTAGCGGTCCATCAACGGCACCGCCATCTCGTAGGCCGCCCGCGGCTCACCGGCAGCCGCCAGCGTCACCGTTCCTGAGACGTAGCCGGTCAGCACCTCACGCACATGCCCGAGCCGCGCCAGCACCTCGGCGCGTCGCGGCCCGTCCAGGCTGTCCAGTACCGGCCCCAACGCCTCCATCGGCGCCACCGGCTCCCCGTCCGCCCCGAGCACCGAGGTCGCGGGATTCGCCAGCACCGTCGCCGTGTGCACCAGCTCCTCGCGGCCCTGCCCGTCACGCAGCCGCAGCCGCTGCGCTTCGATACCGACGACCGTGCGCATCTCGCCGTCGTGGACCAGCCTCGTCCCGATCGTCACCGTCACCGTCGCGCTCACACCACACGCTCCAGCACCGACACCGGCGACAACGGCCTGTCCAGATCGACGCGGAACACGCCCCGCCACACCAGATGCAGCAACGCCGGCCGGCACACCTCGACCGCGAACCGGCCCGCCAACCCGGCCTCCACCTCACCGAGAGCCACCCTCCCCGTGACCGTCCGATCGATCTCCTCGACGGCCTCGGCGTCGACCCGATCAGCACGCCGATAGGCCGCCAGGAACCGCACATTTCCCAGCACCGCCGCCGGCGCCCCCGACCAGACCTCATGGCACCAGCCGGCCCGCGTGAAAACCTGGCCCGCCCAGGCCAACGCTTCCGCGACCTTCTCCCTGGCCAGCTGCTCCGCCGGCTTCACATTGACCACGGTCACCAGCCCGCCCGGGTCCACCAGCAGAAAGTCCGGAACATGCCGCCGGAGCCGCCCATCCACCTCCGCGGTCAGGCAGAAAGGCTGCGCCGCGATTCCCACCACCGAACAATCGAAATCGGCGAGCAGGAGCCGGGCAAGCTCCAGCCGGCTTTCATAAACCACATGGCCCGCCATCGTCACCGACCAATACCAGCCCGAGTAGTGCGCCTGTCCCTGCCGCCATCGAAAAACCCGCCACGGACACCCAGCCACCGTCGCGGCAAGGTCAACCAGCGACAGATCCTCGTACGTCGACACCGCGCCAGTGGAATCCCTGACGCTCAATTGAGCATCAGTCACCATCGCTACCATCTCCCCAGATAGAAGACATGATCCCAACTGGCACGGTAGATCACTGGACATCAGTCCGGTCGCTGGACACGCTGCGGACAAACAGGACGCCAGTGCACAACGTCTCCGGTATCACGCAACCTAAATCCGCATAGAAATCTCCTTCCCTGCCCTGTTTCACGGGCTCGTCGAGGGCTTCCGTCGCCTTTGCCCCGGCTTGCCGTAGCCCCGGTAGTCCGCTGTGGACAGAACACCGGTCGTTGGACATCGACTGGACATATATCGCGGCCATTGGACATCTAGACCGGCGTCCCTACA
>NZ_FAOZ01000061.1 GCF_001536285.1 Parafrankia irregularis
TGTCACTGTTGCGGGTCTTTTTGGTGATCAGGTGTTGCGGTCGCCGGGGGAGATCGCGTTGGTGGCGGGTGCGCGGAGTTTCACGTTTGCGGGGTTGTCCGCGGAGGTGAACCGGTATGCGCGGCTGCTGCTGGAGCGGGGCGTGCGCCAGGAGCACAGGGTTGCGCTGCTGCTGCCGCGTGATGAGCGGATGGTCATCGCGATGTTCGCGGTGTTCGCGGTGGGTGCGGCGTATGTGCCGGTCGATGCGGAGCTGCCCGATGATCGGATCGGTTACATGCTCGATGTGGCGGGTCCGACGGTCACGCTCGTCACTGATCGTGATGTGGCACGGCTCGGGTCCGCGGCGGGGCGGGTGGTGAATCTCGACGATGCGGTGGTGTGCGCGCGGATCGCGGAGCTGGCGGATGGGCCGGTCACCGTGGCCGAGCGCGGTGGGGAGGTGTCGCTGGATCATCTGGCGTACATCATCTTCACGTCCGGCTCGACGGGCCGACCGAAGGGTGTCGCGGTCGGTTATCGGGGTCTGACGAACATGTACGCGAACCATGTGGAGAAGATCTTCGATCGTGTGGTGGCCCATCAGGGCGGGCGGCGGATGCGGATCGCGCATACGACGTCGTTTTCGTTCGATGCGTCGTGGGAGCAGTTGTTCTGGCTGCTCAACGGCCACTCGGTGTATGTGATCAACGAGGAGATGCGCCGGGATCCGCAGCAGCTGCTCGCGTATTACGACGATCAGCGTATCGATGGGTTCGACGTGACTCCCTCGTACGGGCAGGTGCTCGTTGACGAGGGTTTGCTGGAGCGTGACCGGCCGGCGGGTCGATCGGTGTCGGCGGACGCGACGGGTGTGGTGTTCGTGTCGCTTGGCGGTGAGGCGGTTCCCGAGCGGCTGTGGCAGCAGTTGCGAGATGCCCCGGGTGTGGAGTCGTACAACCTGTACGGGCCGACCGAGTACACGATCAATGCGCTCGGCGCGGATCTCGCTGACAGTCCGAACCCGAGTGTGGGTACGCCGATCTTCAACACGCGGGCGTACATCCTGGATCAGAACCTGCAGTTTGCCCTGCCCGGTGTTCCGGGTGAGCTGTATCTCGCGGGTGTGGGTAGTGCGCGCGGCTACTGGGAGCAGTCCGCCCTCGCCGCCGAGAGGTTCGTGGCGTGTCCGTGGGAGGCGGGGGCGCGGATGTATCGCACGGGCGATCTGGCCCGGTGGAACGACGAGGGGCGTATTGATTTCCTCGGTCGTGTCGACGAGCAGACCAAGATCCGCGGGTATCGGATCGAGCCAGGGGAGATCCGTGACGTGCTGGAGGCGCACCCGGAGGTCGCGCGTGCTGAGGTCATCGCGGCGGACCATCCTTCCGGAGGGAAGTTTCTCGCTGCCTACGTGACCACGGCTCGCATTGATACCAGCGATGACGCGCTCCGCCGGTCACTCCGTGAGTACGCCGCACAGCACCTCCCCGACTACATGATCCCGGCATCCTACAATCGGCTTGAGACGTTCCCGCTGACCACGACTGGCAAGCTCGACCGGAACGCATTGCCCGCCCCCGATCTCGGGCAATCGACCGCCCACGGGCGTGCACCCGAGACCGACGCGGAGCGAGATATCCTGGCCGCCGTCCGCGACCTGCTGGGTTTGGGTGACGGAGCGGGGTTGTCGGTTGAGGATGACTTCTTCCAGCTGGGCGGGGACAGCATTCTGTCAATCCAGTTGGTATCCCGAATGCGACGCATGGGTGTCGTCATCTCGGCCGCGGACGTGTTCTCGACACGGACGGTGGCCGGGCTGGCTCGCCTTTCGGATGCGCGTCAGTCGGAGTTGGCAGCGGAGCGCACCGTCCCCCTGAAGGATCTGCGATCCTCCAGGCTGTGGCCGATCGCCAACAAGGAAGTGGATTTGCCCGGCTTCTCGACGTTGGTGCAGGCGGTTACTTTCGTGGTGCCACCCGGAATGACGCACGACACATTGTTGCGCGTGCTGAACCGCGTCGTAGCGCATCATGCGGCTCTGGGCGGTCGCCTCGTGGTAGATGCCGACGGATCCTTCCGGTTCGAGGTTCCTGCCCGCTCTCCTGAAGTCGCGAAGGATCGGATGGTGATCGAAGCGCTGGGGCCCGCGTGGCCGGATCCGACGTGGCGCAGCGGCAATCGTGCGCGTGTGGAGGAACTGGCGCGTTCTCTGCACCTCGATGCCGGCGTCCTGTGGCGGGCAGTCTGGTACACGGGTTCTGCCGATGCGACAAGCCGTCTACTGCTGGTGATGCATCACCTGGTCGTCGATGGGGTGTCGTGGCGAGTTCTTGGGGATGATCTTCGGCAGGCGTGGGAGTTGGAGACCGGCCGCACTGCTGAGCCACTGCTGCCGGTAGGCACGAGCCTGCTGAACTGGGCTGAGATGCTCGCGGGCCGGGCCGCTGAGCCGGATGTGAGGGCGCAGACAGACTACTGGGCCGAGACCGTCACGACGGATGACCCGTTGCTGGGTTCCCGTGCGCTGGACGCGGCGCTCGACACACGCGCCACAGCGAAGGTGCTCGTGATCCAAGTGCCCGCGAGAGTCGCCGGCCCAGTGCTGAAGGAGGTGCCTGGTGCACTGGCGGCCGAGATCAACGATGTGCTGCTCGGCTCGTTGACGATCGCGGTCGGGGCATGGCGAGCGAGGCGAGGGGTCGGTCATCGGCGTGTGCTGATCGGACTTGAGGGTCACGGGCGCGAAGAGACGTTCGTGCCCGGTAGTGATCTTTCCCGCACTGTGGGGTGGTTCACGACGTGGTTCCCAGTCGGACTGGACACCGTCGACATCGATCCCGTCACGGCCCTGACGGATCCGGGAGCTTCCGCGGATGTGGTGAGGCATGTGAATGAGCAACTGCGGGCGGTACCCGATCGCGGCATCGGCTACGGGGTGCTCCGAGAGCTCGCTCCTGACAGCGCGGGCCGATTGGTCGACGGCCTTGTGCCACAGATCGGATTCAACTACCTCGGCCAGTTCGGCCCCGGCGGCGCCGTGAGGGACAGCGCATGGGAGATGGCCCCAGAGTCTCCTGGGATCGTCGGTTCCGCGGACAGGACGATGCCTCTGTTCGCCGTGTTGGACATTTCTTTGGTTGCGGTACAGAACGCTGAGAACAACGAGTGGACGTTGAGGGGCAACATCGTTTATGCGGCGGGGATCCTCAGCGAGGCGGAAGTGAGCGAACTGCTGGAGCTGTGGGTGCAGTCGCTTGAGACGTTGACGTCCTGCACCACAGAGGCGGGCGTCCGGAACAGCGGTTTCGGTAACCCAGAGGAGGATCATGAAGATCAGCGATAACCGAGTACTGGCCGACGTCGCCGATGTCCTGTATATCGAGGCGAACGAGGTGGATCAGAACGCCGACCTGCGCAAACAGGGAATGGACTCCGTCCGGCTCATGGAACTGGTCGAGCGGTGGCGCAGCGCCGGCGCGGAGGGCATCGACTTCATGACGCTCGCTGAAGATCAACGGGTGTCACGTTGGCTTGAGGTGCTGGCGGCGTCGACGAACGATGATGCCGAGTCCTCTGCGTGAATCTCGTCCACCACGGGCGGGTATGACGACCGGTTGCGCGATCTTCCCGTCCCTCCCCGACAAGGAGACGCCATGCCCACGATGCTCGTGAACGGAATCACCCTGCGCTACGACGAGTATGGCGATGCTGCCGACCCTCTCGTCGTGTTGGTGATGGGAACGGGAGCCAAGGGGCAGGTGTGGACGCCGCACCAGGTGCCCGCCCTCGTCGAGGCGGGGTACCGGGTCGTCACCTACGACAACCGGGGCATCAGCCCGGTGCCCGGGCAGACTGCCACGTCGTGCCCCGACATCGTCGTCCCAGAGCTCGTTGACGATCTCGCCGCGCTCATCGAGCGCTTCGGCGCCCCGGCGCACGTGATCGGAACCTCGCTCGGAGCGCGGGTCGTGCAGGAGTTGCTCCTCGAGCGCCCCGATCTCGTGCGCCGGGCGGTCGCGATGGGTGGTCACGCACGCATCGACGACGTCGGACAGATGCTCACCCGGGGCGAGCAGGAGTTGTTCGACCAATCGATCGTGTTGCCGAAGGCGTATAAGGCAGCGGTCGATGCTCTGCTGAACTTATCGCCCGCGACATTGCGAGATGAGACGAAAGCGAACGACTGGCTAGCGGTTATGGAGTACTCTGCGGCTCCGACGTCGTCGGGTGAGCGTGGCCAACTCGGCGCTTCCGAACGGCTCGGAGACCGCGGTGCGGCGTACAGGGAGATCGTCCGGCCGTTGCTGGTGATCGGTTTCGCCGACGACTTGATGATCCCGGCATACCTCGGACGCGAGCTTGCCGATATCGTCCCGACTGCCCGGTATGTTGAGGTGCCCGACACGGGACACTACGGTTATCTCGAGCAGCCCGAAGCGGTGAACCGGGTCGTCCTCGACTTTCTCGCCGAGCCCGAGGAGTCGGCCGTCGGCTGACGGCGATGAAACTTCTTCATCTCGGGATCCGGAACATCTCGACGAAGCGAGGAGGTGGGATCGGTGCGGGAACCCGCGGGTGGAGGAAGGTGCCGAATACGTGGTCATCCTGTTTCCTGGCCGGCTGCAGCTCATTAGTGCGACTACAGCCTGCGCGTGCCGGGGCTGGAGGGCCGCATCTTTCTCAGCGGGGGAGTCCAGCACAGCCACGGCGTCAGCTCGTCGCTGCTGTCGACCCTGGCCGTGCGCGCCGGCGTCATTCTCGAGGTCACGGTCCCCACGCACAGATCCCACATGGCGACGGGCAGCTGACGGCCGTCCCACCAGCAGAAGGAGAGCGCACGATGGCTAAGAACCCGTTCGACGACGAGGATGGCACGTTCTACGCGCTCATCAACCATGAGGAGCAGTACTCGCTCTGGCCCACGTTCAAGCCGGTGCCCGGCGGCTGGGCCATCGTCTACGGCGAGCCGGATGGCAGACCCAGGCGCGAGGTGCTCGACTGGATCGACCAGACCTGGACCGACCTGCGACCCAAGTCGCTACGCGACTTCATTGCCAGCCACGAAGTCGCGAGAGCTGCCACAGGCGAGTAACCGGACGGCGGTGTCGCGCTCGGTCCACAGCGGTGACCCTGCCGGGCAGGTCTGGGCCGACGTGATGGCAACGACTCTGCTCGACGCGCACCACGCCGCGTGCGTGGCCCGTCGCGCAGACCAGACTGGCCCTGGAGGTGCTCGGGAAGATCCGTAACCACTACTTCGGCGCACTCGGGCGGGGTGAGGCTGACAACCACGGCAGGCGCAGCCCGCTGGCCGCCGAGGCGAGGACGCTGATCCGCCGGTTCCGCCGTTACGAGGACATGATCCTGCGATTCGCAACCAAACTGACGGCTCCCGTCTCAAACAAATCTCTCGGAGCGTGATGTCCGACCGGTCAAAAGTGCAACAGAGGGTATCCGAGGGCCGCTGGTGTACACCCAAGAGCCTGGCCGACCTCGCCGTCGTGCATTCCTATCTGTCGACCGCCACGAAATAGGGCGTCGACACGCCCGATGCGCTTACCCGACTGTTAACCACCGGCGACTGCCTCCCACCCGCCGCCAATCCCGACGGACGATCCCGCGCCCCGCGCAGCCACCCGTGGGCCACAACCACCCACCCCTCCAGTGGCCATTCCAGCCTGCGTAAATACAGGGACCGAGCCTTCTCGCCCGAGCTAGATGGGCTTGTGTCGATCGAATGAGTTAGGTTAGCCTTCCCTTATGACTAAAGTTGCCGTGCTGGGAGCGCAGGGGCGCATGGGCCGGGCATCGGTTCGTGCAATCGAGGCCGCTTCCGACATGAACGTGGTCGCCGAGATCGATGTCGATGACGACCTGCGAGAGACCGTCGACATGAAGGCCGACGTCGTGCTCGTGTTCTCCCCGCCGGGAGTGGCACACGAACAGGTCCAGTGGTGCATCGAGCAGGGGATTCACGTCGTGGTGGGAACATCCGGCTTCGATGACGATGCTGTCCAGAAAATTCGCGCCGCACTCATCGAACGTGATGAAGTCAACGTTTTCGTCGTCCCGAACTTCTCGGTGGGCGCGGTGCTCCTGACCCAGTTCGCGGCGAAGGCCGCCCCGCTCTTCGAGTCTGTCGAGATCATCGAGATGCACCATCCCGACAAGGTGGACGCACCATCGGGTACGGCACAGCACACGGCCGAACTGATCGCTCGCGCTCGTGCGGAAGCAGGTTCCGCTCCCTCGCCCGATGCCACCTCTCGCGACCCGAATGGAACGCGCGGCGGGCGGATCGAGGGAGTCAACGTCCACGCGGTGCGTGTACGCGGTTTCATGTCTTCACAAGAGGTGCTGTTCGGATCCGAAGGCGAGATCCTGAGACTGCGCTATGACTCCGTCACACGTGATTCCCTCATGCCCGGAGTGCTCGCCGCGCTCCGCGCCGTCCAGGGTCTCCCCGGGGTGACGGTCGGCCTCGAAGCCGTGCTGAGCCTGGGCTGAACACGATTCGAAACGGATGACAGTCTGAACCTCCTGCGCGAACTCGCTCTTCGATGACCGGGTCGGCATCGGCAGTTCCATGCGGCGCCGACCCCGCCAGGACACGAGACGCTGACACCCGAGGAAGACCGATGAGCATCCAACCGCTGACCCTTGACGGCGTCGTGCCCTATCCGCCAAAGACCGTGGCTGAGTATCTTTCAAATGGATACTGGCACGATCAGACGCTTCCGGAGTTGCTTTTTGCCGCGGCGGAACGCCATCCCGACAAGCTCGCGGTCATCGACCGCGACACCCGGCTGAGCTATAGGCAACTCACGGATGAGGTCCTGCGCCTCGCGGCCGGTCTGCAGCATCTGGGACTGGGTCGTGGCGACCGAGTGGTCGTGCATCTGCCCAACACCTACGAATACATCGCGTTCCTCTTCGCCCTGTGGGAGCTCGGCGTGATTCCCGTGGTCGCGCCCATCGCGCACCGTCGCGCGGAGATCGAACACTTCATCGAGATTGCCGAGGCGCGCACCTACATCACCGTCGCATCGGACAGCGGGACCGATCTCGCTGCGTTGGCGGCTGACCTGAAGGGCCGTTGGGCCCATCTGGACCACACAGTGATCCTCGATCGCCGCGGCGGCGGCGCCGAGTACGACGCCCTGCTTTCGAAAGGATCGCTCGAGCACGTGCGGCGATGCAGCCCGCAGGACGTCGCGCTGCTGCAGATGTCGGGCGGTACGACGGGCGTTCCGAAGCTGATGCCGCATACCCATCACACGTACGGCTATGCACTGCGCAGAAGCGTCGGGGAAAGGGGCATTACCGAGCGGACGGTGCATCTGCTGGTCATGCCGATCTGTCACAGTATGTCGACGCGTTCGCCCGGCTTCCTCGGCGCGTTCAGTGCGGGCGCAACGATCGTGATCGCGCCGAACGGCAGCCCCGACGTGGCGTTCCCGCTGATCGAGAAGCACCGCGCGAACCGCGTGACGTTGGTGCCCCCGATCCTGCTGGCCTGGCTGAACTCGTCGCTGCGCGGTGCCTACGACCTCTCCAGCATGCGTGTGGTCATGTGCGGAGGCGCGAAGCTGAGCGAGGAGGTGGCGCGGCGGGTCGAGCCGGAGCTCGGCATGGAGCTGTCTCAAAGCTTCGGGATGGGCGAAGGCCTGGTCGTCAGCAACCCTCCGGACATCGATCGGGAGACCCGCGTGCGATACCAGGGCCGGCCGGCCTCGGAGGCTGACGAGATCCGGGTCATAGACGACGAGGGAAACGACGTGGCGCCCGGGGTGCCCGGTCACCTCCTGACGCGGGGGCCGTCGGTGATCCGCGGCTACTATCGCAACCCCGAGCAAAATGCCCTAGCGTTCACCAGCGACGGCTTCTACCGCACTGGTGACATAGTCGAGCGGGACGAGCGTGGGTTCATCAGGGTCGTGGGCCGGTCGAAGGACCAGATCAACCGTGGCGGCGAGAAGATCGCGCCTGAGGAGCTGGAGAACGCCTTCCTCGCCCACAGCGGCGTGCACAACGCCTCCGTGATCGGAGTCGACGACGAGGTGCTCGGCGAGCGCATCAAGGCGTATCTGATCCCCCGGTCGCCGGAGCACGTGGCCGATCTCACCTTGGGCAAGCTGCGTCAGTTCCTGCAGGAGCGGGGCCTCGCGACATTCAAGCTTCCCGATTTCGTGGAGGTGGTCGACGAGTTCCCGTACACCGCGGTCGGCAAGGTCAGCAAGCGACTTCAGCGCGAGCGGAAACAGGCACGCGTCGAGCGGCAGCGCCCAACGTGAGTTGTTCTTGGGTCGGACACGGCAACGAGGTGGTTATGAACGACGCGGATGTTGTGGTGGTCGGTGGGGGTAACGCCGGTTACTGTACGGCTCACGCGGCGGCCGAGCGCGGGCGACGCGTGATGCTGTTGGATAAGGCGCCGCGGGCGCTGTCCGGGGGGAACAGCTACTACACGCTCGGTGCGACCCGGATGGTGCACGCAGGGTTCGGCGATCTGCTCGAGATCCTTGAGCCTGATGAGCGTCACGCGCGTACCGAAGTTCCGCCGTACTCGGCGGAGGAGTTCCTGGCCGACCTGGACCGGATCGCCGAGGGACGTGACGACAAGGAGCTTGCCGCGGCCGTCGTCGAAGGCTCGCGCGACGCGGTCCGCTGGCTGCACGAACTGGGGCTGCGATTCCGGCTGATGTACGAGCGGCAGGCTCACGAGAACGCCGAGGGAACCTTCGTGTTCTGGGGCGGAACGCACGTGTGCAACGTCGACGCGGGCCCTGGGCTGATGTCAGACCATGAACGCGTCGCGTCGCGGCTCGGGGTCGAGATGCGCTACGGTTGCCCGGTCACGGGGCTGATGACCAACGGCGGCTCGGTCGTCGGTGTCCGCGCGGGCGATCAGGAGTTTCTGGCGGAGTCGGTGGTGATCGCCAGCGGTGGTTTCGAGGCGAACGCGCAATGGCGGCAGCGCTACCTGGGAGACGGGTGGCAGCACGCGAAGGTGCGTGGCACGCCGTACAACACCGGTGACCTGATCGGCGCGGCCTTGGAGATCGGTGCAGATCGTGGAGGCGACTGGTCAACGTGTCATAGTGTGCCATGGGACGCGTCATATCCCGAGAACGAGAGCAACCGTATGTTGACGAACCGACTGAGCCGATACGGCTATCCGCTTGGCATCGTTGTCAACACCTGGGGTCGACGATTCCTCGACGAGGGTGCAGACTTTCGCAACTATACGTACGCGAAGTACGGCAAGGTTATCCTCGAACAGCCGGGTTCGGTGGCGTTTCAGATCTTCGACGCGAGCTCTCGATCCATGCTCGACGCGTACGAGTATGAGATGCCCGGGATCATCCCGGTCGTCGCTGACAGCGTCGAGGGGCTCGCCGCGGCGATAGACGTCGATGTCGACGCGTTCGTGCGGACGGTGCGTGATTTCAACTTGTCGATCGATACCAGCCGTCCGCTCGATCCAACGATCAAGGACGGCCGCAGTGCGTCGGTGGAGCCGATCAAGAGCAATTGGGCATCGGCGATAGAGGCACCGCCCTATTACGCGTATCCGGTGACGTGTGGAATCAGTTTTACCTTCGGAGGGCTTCGCGGTGACGTCAACGGCCGGGTACTCGATCCGTCGGGTGCACCCATCCCCGGGCTCTTCGCGTGCGGTGAAGCGCTCGGGGGCCTCTTCAGCGGGAACTATCCGACGGGCGCCGGCCTGACCGCGGGAATGGTGGTCGGGCGCCGCGCGGGATCGCTTGCCTGAGCCATGATCTCGTCGCAGAGCAGCACCCGGGTCGTCATCGTCGGCGCCGGCCCGGTCGGAATGGTGTGCGCACTGGCGCTGAACCGGCAGGGCATCCCGGTCACCGTGCTCGAGTCGGAGCCCGCGCCGGTGAAGGATCAGCGCGCCGCGACCATTCATCCGAGCACTCTGGAGATGCTCGACGAATTGGGCATCACCGAGAAGATCACACCGCACGGTCTGGTTTCGAGCACCTATCGTTTCCACGACCGGCCGACCGGCGAGTTGGTGGCGGAGTTTGATCTCGCCCGACTCGGAGGCGAGATCCGATTTCCCTATGTACTGCAGTACGAGCAGTACAAACTGACCGCTTCCATCGCCGAGGCGTACGCCAACGGATCCGACTTCGACATGCGGTTCTCCCATGCGCTCACCGGCCTCACCGTGGCCGCGAACGGCGTCGAGGTGGAGTATGCCGCCCCCGCGGGCACGGAGCGCATGACGGCTGCCTATGTCATCGGCTGCGACGGCGGCCGGTCAACAGTGCGCAAGCTCGCAGGCATCGAGTTCGAAGGATTCACGTATCCGGAGCGGTTCATCAAGATCGCGACCAGGTTCGACTTCAAGACCGTGAGGTCGAATCTGTCACTGCGTAACTACTTCTCCGACCCGTACGAATGGGCCAACCTGTTCAAGGTGCGTGGGGAGACGCCCGAAGGACTCTGGCGGCTGATCCTGCCGATCGGCCAGGACGAGGACGACACCAGCGCACTGTCGGTAGCACGCGTCGAGCAGCGGCTGCAGAAGTTCTTCCCCAAGGCGGACCCCTACCACGTCGAGTACGCCAGGGTCTACAGGGTCAATCAACGCGTGGCCGGGACCTTCCATAAAGGCCGCGTCTTACTGGCCGGAGACAGCGCGCACGTCAACAACCCGATCGGCGGTATGGGCATGAACGGCGGCATCCATGATGCCATCAACCTTGCGGAGAAGCTCCCCAGGGTGATCCGCGGTCGGGACGGCGACGATCTGCTCGACCTCTACAGCCGCCAGCGCCGTCACGCCGCGCTGAACTACGTACAAGCCCAGACGATCGCCAACAAGCGAATGCTGGAGGAACGCGACCCCACCGTGCGCCGACAGAACCTCGACCAATTGCGCTGCACGGCCGAGAACCCTGATAGTGCGCGCGCCTATATGCGCCGCGCGGCTCTGTTCGACAGCCTGCACGACGCCGCGTCCATCACCTAGGCGCGGCGCTCGACCCCCGATCTGGCGGTGGTTTGTTGGATCGGGGCGGGAGGTGGAGGTGCGCGCCGCGACCTGCGCTGATGGCGGTGATCAGGGCATGGGGCTCAGGGGGTGGAGGCATGGTGGACCACGCTTTCCACCGGCGGTGGAATCCGATCCAGGGAGTCAGCCGGCCGCGGACCCCGCGTAGCGTCGTCGGCCAGGATGCCTGGGCGGATGATCGGGGCGTGTGAGCGCCTCCTCTCTCTCCGGTCGGGCTGCGTGATGGGCTCCTGCTGTGGGGGCGGTGGCCGGGTGAATCAGGTGTTCGAACAGAACGAGAACGCGCAGAACACCAGGGTCTGGTGACGGCGGATCGCGAGGCCGGGACGGGCCTGGGAATCGGCCCGGCCCAGTTCGTCGTTGACCTGCTTGCAGCTCTGTTCGATCCAGTTTCGGATCCCGTAGATCCGGACGAGTTCAGCGAGACCAGCGGCCGGGCGCGGGCTGGCAGACGGCCACCCCCGTCCCGGGCGTGGGTCGCGGAACCAACCGGGCTGCTCGAACTGTACGGTTGGCCGCCGGGTATGCGAGTTGTCCTCTACCGGGAACCCCAGCACTCCGGCGCCCAGCTACATGTCACCGACGTGGGCGGCAACCGGATCACCGTGTTCGCGACGAACGGCCCCCGCGGCCAGTTCGCCGTCCTGAGCTACGCCACCGTCGCCGGGCCTGCTGCGAGGACCGGATCCGAGGTGCCGAGGACAGCGGCCTGGCGGACCTGCCCCTACACGACTTCGCGCTGAAACAGATCTGGTGCGTGGCCGTCGCTCTCGTACTCTGCCTGACCGCCTGGACCCAGATGCTCGCGCTGCCCAGTGGGCAGGCCCGCCGCTGGGAACCGAAACGGCGACGCCACAGGCCTGTTCCGTCTCGGAGGCCGGATCGCCCTCCACGCCCGTCACGTTCGCCGCGTAGTGGTGCACCGCTGCCCGCGCATCACTCCTGGACCCCACTCGCCGTCGAAGCGATTACCCGGGCTGCGCTCCCTGCCCGTCCCGTGAAAGATCGAGGCCAACTATGGGCGCCAGGCTCGCCGATCGGCATCGTCGCCGACTTTGCCCAGCGCGTTCTCGAACGCCAGTAGCACGGCACGGGAAAATCCGATGACCGTCAGAACAGTGCTGCCGGCCTCCACCCTGTACCGGATCACCGCGCGGTACGCTGCCTCGCTCGGTTCGATCGCCAAGGGTTCTGCACCGGCGGAATAGGATCGGCTGACAAGTATCGGCGCGATCGGTCTGCCAGCCAGGAGACGCCTACCCAAGATACTGCCGTAACGTGCCAATGCGAACTGAGGATCTGGGTGCCAGGCTTCCTGCTCGATAGGCACGGGAACGGTTACCGTCATCGGGCCAAGCCGCCCCAGGACAGCATCTGGCAGAAGAGGAGCTTCGTGATCTACGACACCGCCGAGTCGCGATCCGTACCCAGTCGCGTGCAGTGCTCGTCGGATGGTCTCGCGCATGGTGGCATCGGTGCGAGAGCCGTACCAGTGTATGACCTGAGTTCTGTCGGCCGAGTACAGTGCCTCGTCGAGTGATTCCGTGCGCTCGATCAGCTCAATCTGGCTCTCGATCTGATCCATGTTGAGAGCCGTAGCGATATCGGCGACTTCAGTCAAGGTTGTTGTGACCGACGGCGCCGATGGCATGCTCTTGTTGGCCTTGTCATCAGTGAGTGCGCGGAGGGCCTCCAGTAGCTGGTGCACGGTGTATCGATCCGCCGCGGCGGCATGTACTGCAAGCGCAATGTAGGTGTGTGTCGAGCTGCTTGCGTATGCGAGGCCTGACGGCCGTGCATTGGTGACATCGATCATCTGGCTGGCCATCGTCCGAAGAGCTGTCAGCTGCGTGGAGGGCGAGGCCCCTGCGACATGCAGTCTGGAGAGAGTCGGTGCGATGGTTGCCATAGGGGTTACCCAAGTGAGCCACAGTCGACGACTTACCGTCTGAACCGACAGTCGAAGTAGGTCATGTTCTTGAACAAGCGAAGCGTACGCGGCGAGTAGCGCGTCGTGCGTTAACGAGCCGGGGAGAACGGCGGTCTCGGTCAGGATCCATGAGTTCGGATCGTCGCGTGATTCACGTATTCTCTCGAGAGTCGGAGAGGCGGGCACCGCGACTGTGCTTGTCGAAAGCACCTCGGCCTCGACTTCTTTGGTGATCTTCTGAGACAGCCTCGCGACGGTTCGCTGCTCGAAGACGTCCCGCAGCGCGAAGGTGTGCTGTCGTTGTGACGCGCGCGCAACAAGACGTATCGCGAGGATGCTGTCACCGCCGAGTCGGAAGAAGTCGTCGTCGACGGACAGGGATATACCCTCGGGGAGGGCGAGGACGTCACGGAACACCCCCGCCAGGGCCAGTTCGGTGTCTGTCTCGGGGGGCCGTCCGCCACCGGACCCGGCGGTCAGGTCGGGGGCGGGCAGCGCTGTGCGGTCGAGTTTCCCACTGGAGGTCGTGGGGAGAGCGGCCAGGCGGGTGAACGATACGGGAACCATGTACTCCGGCAGAAGCGCGGCCGTGTGTTCCCGCAGCACCTCGGCCAGCACCGCCTCGTCGGCCAGTGCGGACGGGCTGGTCGTGACATAGGCGGCGAGGAACTTCCCGCCGGC
>NZ_FAOZ01000062.1 GCF_001536285.1 Parafrankia irregularis
GTGGGGTCGCATTTCGCGAACTATCGGGAGGCGTGGGAGGCGAACCGGTTGGTGGCGCGGGGGTTGATCCATCCGACGTTGTCGAGGGTGTATCCGTTGGAGGAGACGGGGCAGGCGGCGTTCGATGTGCATCGCAACGCGCATCAGGGGAAGGTCGGGGTGTTGTGTCTGGCGCCGGAGGAGGGGCTGGGTGTTCGTGACGAGCAGACCCGGGCTCGTCACCTGACGGCAATCAACCGCTTCCGCGGCGTGTAGGGCGGCGCCCATAATTGGCGCCAACAGGTGCAAATGGTGCGCTGACCCGCTTGGCGATCCGCAAGAAATGAGGATTCAGGTTGTCCTTGCGGCCGAATTTCTTACTTCTGGCACGAAACTGACGTGAATCGCGGGTCGGGGCTTGACGGGCCAGGTGCGGCGGCCCCTGCCCGGCGGCGCGGCGACACCCGGCCGCCACCGAGTCCGCGTCCGCGATTGCTATCGGACAAGATCAAGGGATTTTGGTCGTCATAACGACCAAAATCCCTTGATCTTCCCGGCCTCCAACCCCTTCCGCTCCCCATGGTCGCCGGGCGATAGCTGCTAGTGGTCACATCCCGCCAAAATCTGACTGGCCGCCGTCTGCTGCCCGCTCCCCACCGACCAGACGACCAGATCCTCAACCCTGACCCGAGAAACCGACGCGAGCCGTGGGTCGGGGCTTGATCGGCCAGGTGTGGCGGCCCTGTTCCTCCCTGCATCCGTGGAGGCCGGCGCAGTGGCCTGGCGACTCTTGCGCAGGGGTGGCGGCGGCTCCGGAAGCCCGAGGCTCGGGATTCCGCCACGGGCTCCAGCCCCCGCCCGACGAAGATCTGCGGTGGCGTTCGGGGTGTCCGTGGGCGGGTGCGGGCTGATAGCCTGCGGGTCGAGGAGGACTGTTCCGGTGTCAGCAGAAACAGCCCCATCTGCGCCGGGCGAGGGTCCACCTGTCAGGAACACGAGGCCCAGGGGCGCCGCGCCACGTGGGGGCACGAGTTCGTCCAGGGGCACTGCCTCTCGTGGCGCCGCTTCAGCCGGTGCTGCCGCGTCGTCCGGGAGCACGTCCGCCGGGGCCCGGCGGCCCGGCGCGCGTTCGGGGCGCCGTGAGGAACTGTTGTCCGCGGCCGCGCACCTGTTCGCCGAGCGCGGCTTCCGCGGGGTCGGGATCGAGCAGATCGGTGCGGCCGTCGGTATCAGCGGCCCGGGCATCTACCGGCACTTCCCCAGCAAGGACGCGATGCTGGTGGAGCTTCTGGTCGGTATCAGCCGGCATCTGCTCGACGGCGCGCACGCCGCCCGGGCGGCCGGCGGCAGCGGAGCCGACACCCTGGACCGTCTGGTCCGCGGGCACGTCGACTTCGCCCTCGACCACCCCGAGCTGATCGTCATCCACGACCGTGATCTGGGGAGCCTGCCGGGCGAGGCCGCCCGTGAGGTCCGCAGACTGCAGCGCGCCTACGCCGAGCAGTGGGTCGAGGTCCTGCGTGACGCCCGGCCCGAGCTGGACGCGCCGACCGCCCGGGCCCGCGCGCACGCGCTGTTCGGCCTGATCAACTCGACTCCGCACAGCGCGCACGACCTGGACAGGCTCCAGATGGCCGCGATGCTGCGCGCGATGGCGCTGGGCGCGGCCCGCAGCTGACACCCGCGTGGCGCGCGGACGCCGTGTCCCGGCGACAGATGGCGCGGTGACGCGCCAGGGGCGCGGAGATCTCGGTCACGCCGAACCAATGATCTGGGCATTTCGGAATTCCGGCAACGGGAATGGCGTTCTGGTTGCTGGGAGAGCCGGACTCATCGTCGGTGACGCCATTGCCGTATCGAAGTTGTTGCACGGCGAACCCGCCTTCTCTACGTTGCGTGGAGGGTGGCCGGTAGGTGCGGTGACGGAGCTCAGGGCGAGGACGCCAGGCCCGACCGCACTCCCGACGCCTCGCGGCGTCGCCGCTGGGAGGACCCCCGGGCGGCACCGATCGCGCGGCGAAACCCCGGCCCCGCCGGCGCGGATGGCCGTGCGGCGGGATATCGGTTGAATGGAGTGGACTGCATGACCCAGGGAAACGCGGCCGTACCGTTGGCTGTCGCAGTCGTCGGATCCGGCCCGTCCGGGTTCTACGCGGCGGCGTCGTTGCTGGAGCAGAACGACGTGCCGGTGCGGGTGGACATGTACGAGCGGCTGGCGACGCCCTGGGGCCTGGTGCGCTCCGGAGTCGCGCCGGACCACCCGAAGATCAAGGCGGTGTCCAGCGTGTACGCGGCGATCGCCGCGCACGAGAACTTCCGGTTCTTCGGCAATGTGGACATCGGCAAGGACGTCACCCGCGAGGAGCTGACCGAGCGCTATGACGCCGTCCTCTACGCGGTGGGCGCGCAGACCGACCGGCGGCTCGGAATTCCCGGTGAGGACCTGCCGGGCAGCGAGTCCGCGGTCGACTTCGTCGGCTGGTACAACGGGCACCCCGACTACGCGCACCTGAAGTTCGACCTCAGCGGTGAGCGCGGTGTCGTCATCGGAGCCGGCAACGTCGCACTCGACGTCGCCCGCATCCTGTGCTCGCCGCATGAGCGCCTCGCCCGCACCGACATCGCCGACCACGCGCTCGAGGCGCTGCGCCACTGCGGGCTCAAGGAGGTCATGGTCGTGGGGCGCCGGGGCGCGGCGCAGGCGGCCTTCACCACCGCCGAGCTCAAGGAGCTGCCCGAGTACACCGAGTCCGGCGTCGACATCGACCCGGCCGAGGTCGCCGAGCAGCCCGGTGAGGAGGCGCTGTCCCGCCTGGTCAAGCGCAACCTGACCGTGATGCGCGACTACGCGCACAACCCGCTGCCGGCCGGCGCGCGCCGGGTCGCCCTGCGGTTCCAGCGCACCCCGCTGGAGATCCGCGGCGACGGCCGCGTCGAGGAGATCGTCTTCGGCCTCAACGCGCTGAAGACCGACGAGGACGGCTGGGTCAGCGCCGTCGACACCGGCGAGCGCGAGACCGTCGCCACCAGCCTGGTCCTGCGCGCGGTCGGCTACAAGGGCCGGTCGATCCCAGGCCTGCCCTTCGACGACCGCCGCGGCGTGATCCCGAACGTCAACGGGCGGGTGGACGGCGTGGAGCGCGAGTACGTCGCCGGCTGGATCAAGCGCGGGCCGACGGGGATCATCGGCACCAACAAGAAGTGCGCGTCGGAGACGGTCGGGCGGCTGCTCGCCGACATCGTCGACGGCTCCGTCCGCCGCCACGACCGCACCGCCGCCACCGACCCGATCGCCGGGATCGAGACCTGGCTGCGCGGTCGGCAGCCGCACCTGGTCACCGAGGCCGGCTGGCGGCTGATCGACGCCGCCGAGCGCTCCTCCGGTGAGCCGACGGGCCGGCCGCGGGTCAAGCTCGTCCTCACCGAGGAGCTGCTGGACGTCGCTCTCGAGCGCCGCATCGCCTGACCTGGCTGATGCCAGCACAGCTGCTGCCCGCGGCGGCTGTGCTGGCCAGGCTGCCGGCCACCTCGGAGATGGTTGCGCTCAGTCGCGAGCGGGGTGGTGGACGCCCGATACGACGGCGAGCTGGAACCTGGTCTCGTCCTCGGTGTCGGGAGCGGCAGTGAGAACGACGATCTTTCGTTCCGCGTCGCCGTCGGTCAGGATGTCGCAGTCCACCGCGATCGGCCCTGCGGCCGGGTGATGAACGATCTTGTGGTCTTCCCGGTGCGCGTCGACCGCGCCACCAGCCCACAGCGTCGCGAAACGCTGGCTGCCCGTGGTGAGCTCCTGGATCAGCCCGGCCAGGCGGCCACTGCCCGGGAACCGGCCCGTGGCCCGGCGCAGGTCCGACACGACGGAGGCCTCGACGTCTCGTTGGCGCAGCGAGATGACCGGCCAGCCCGTGCCCCGGTCACGAAGGCTGCGTGGCCGTGCCCGGGGTCAGCGCAGCATCACGTCCAGCGGCGGACGGCGATGGCGATGGTGCGGAGGCGATGCGGCTCAGAAGCCGGCCGGCGACCCCCAGCAGGTCGGCCTCCGCCTCGGTGAGACCGGCCACGGTGGCCGCGAGCCAGGCGTCGCGCTCGGCCATGTCCCGCTCCATCTCCTCCCGCCCGGCGGGAGTGATCTCCAGCACCGACTCCCGCCTGTCCTGCTCCGAGCGGCGCCGGGTCAGCAGCCCGTCCCGTTCGAGGTCGGCGAACACCCTGGTCAGCGACTGCGGCTGCTGACCTTCCGCGGCGGCGACCTCGCCCGGGGTGGACGGGCCCTCCCGGTACAGATGCCCAAGAACCATGATCTTGTTCACGCTCAGTGCGCCGGCCGCGCGCTCGGCCCGCAGCCGACGGGTCAGCCGGGCGACCCCACGCCGCACGTCGGCTGCGATCTCGATCTCATGGCTCCCGATTTCGCCTCGCACAGTCGTACGCTATCACTTAGGAATCATGTCGAGTCTGCCTGGGTGAGCGTCCGAGGGTGGGCTCATGAAGCTGGGGGCGAATCACGCTTGCGGCAGAGAAGCGCTGCCTGATGTTCTACGTCCTACGTAATATTTGGCGTCGAGTCGGGGGAACGGAAGGCCTCGACCCGGGGCTGGTGGAGCTGCGTTCGGCCGTACTGTCCATGGCTGCCGTGCTGGCCGGCCTCGGCTGCGCCACGGCGCTGCGCGGGGCAGCGGGGCTGCACGCGCAGGCAGTGGTCGCCACGGTCGCTCTGACCGTACTGCTCTGGCGCGGGGAGCGGTCAGCCGCATCCCGCCACCGCCCGGTCGCGCTGCTCGTCGTGCCGCTGTTCGCGATGGGCGCCGGTGAGGTCGGCCGGCTGATGAGCACCGCGCCGCCGGTGGGCGACGCACTGTACGTCCTGATGACCGGTGTGGCGGTGTGGGTTCGCCGCTTCGGCCCGCTGGCCGCCCGCTTCGGTGCTCTCGTCCTGCCGACATCGCTGCTGGTTCTCATCGTCGCCGTGCCGGCGGGTCCGGGGGTTGACCCGCTCGGCTGGTTCGCGGCGACGGCCTTCATCGCGATCGCCGTGACCCACCTGTGCCTGCTCTTCGGCGAGGGCACCGGGGTCCTTCCACGCCGCGCTCGCGTCGCGGCCCGGCCGGCGGCGGGCGTCCCGCCGCATCGGCGCCCGCGGGTGCATGAGCGTGCTCGGGCGTACGGGCGTGGCCGGGCCGGCCGGCCGCGCGGGTGGCGGCTGGCGCCGACGACCCGGATGGCCGTCCAGCTCACCCTCGCGCTGGCGGCTGCGTTCGCGCTGGGCCGGCTGGTGTATCCGCAGCACTGGCCGTGGGTGGTGATCAGCACCTACATCGTGTGCAGCGGCACCAGGGCCCGCGGGGACGTCCTGCACAAGGCAGTCGCGCGGGTCGTCGGTGGGGCGGCGGGCACGGTGCTGGTCGCAGCCTGCGCGGGCCTGCTGCCGGCCGGGGGCACCGGGGCGTTGGTGGCGCTGTTCGTCGTGCTGGGCATCGCGACCTGGCTGCGCCCGCTGCACTACGCGCTGTGGGCCGCGGGGGTGACGGCGATGCTGGCGCTGCTGTACGACTACCAGGGCACCGGCGGCCCCGAGGAACTGGTGGAACGGCTCGGCGGCATCCTGCTCGGCGCCGCGCTGGCGGGGGTGGTCTCGTGGTTCGTCCTGCCGCTGCGGACCAGGGACGTCGTGCGGGTGCGCACCGCCCGGTCGCTGGCCGCCCTCGCCGGTGTGGTCGCGGCGGGCCGCTCCGCGCCGGAGCTGGTGCCGGAGCTGCTCACCCGGCGGCGGGACAGCTTCGAACGCACCCTGCGTGACCTGCTCGACGTCGCACCGCCCGTGGAGGCGCACCGTGCCCTCGGCAGGCTCGCCGACCGCATCCCCGCCCAGGCCGTCCACGACCTGGTCACCTGGCCCACCGGCGTCGAGGCTGGCGCTGATGCGGGCAGGCACCAGGCCCACGCCGCGGACACGATCGACGCACTGGTGCGCTGCCAGGCTCCGGTGCGGGCGCTCACGGAGCTGGGGTGCGCCCACCCCCAGGCGCTCGCGGACCCGGCCGTCCGCCGGGGCCTGGAACAACTGGAGCAACACGTCGCGGCGGCCTGCCGCTGACCCATATGCCGCCGCTGACCTGCCGCCGATCCGCCGCCGGCCGGGCGCCACCGCTGGCGCCGGCGGACGCACCGCGGACAGGCCGGTGCGAAAGGATCGCCCCATGGGCACCGAGGGCGCGGCGGGGGCACCGGCGGCGAGGCGGCCGTGGCCGGGGCGGTCACGGCGTGCGGCGGGAGCCGGCGCCGGCTCCGACGCCGTGGTGATCGGGGCGGGCGTGAACGGCCTGGTCGCGGCCAATCTGCTGGCGGACGCCGGCTGGGACGTCGTGGTGTGCGAGGCCCAGGCGGAGCCGGGCGGGGCCTGCCGCTCGTCGCGGCTGACCGCGCCCGGCATCGGCAGCGACGCCGGCATCGGCAGCGGCGCCGGCCCGTCGCCGGGAACCGACCTGTCTTTCACCACCGACCTGTTCAGCGCCTTCCACCCGTTCGCCGCCGCTTCGCCGGTGCTGCGCGGCCTCGCGCTGGGCGAGCACGGCCTGCGCTGGCGGCATGCCCCGACGGTGCTGGCCCATCCGCTGCCGGACGGCCGGTGCGCGCAGCTGTCGACCGACCTCGAGGAGACCTGTGCCTCGCTCGCCGACTTCGCCCCCGCCGACGCCGACGCCTGGCAGGAGCAGGTCGCGCTGTGGCGACAGGTCCGCGCGCCGCTGCTGGACGCCCTGCTCGCCACCCCGTTCCCGCCGGTGCGGGCGGGCGCCCGGCTGCTGCGCGCGCTGGGCGCCGCGGACGCGCTTCGGTTCGCCCGGTTCGGGGTGCTCCCGGTCCGCCGGTTCGCCGCCGAGGAGTTCGCCGGCGACGGAGCGGGCCTGCTGCTCGCCGGCTGCGCCCTGCACACCGACCTCGCCCCCGAGGCCGCCGGCTCGGCGCTGATCGGGTGGCTGCTGGCGATGCTCGGCCAGGACGTCGGCTTCCCGGTACCCGAGGGTGGCGCCGGGAACCTGACCGCGGCGCTCGTGCGCCGGCTGCGTGCCCGCGGTGGCGAACTGCGCACGGGGACGCCGGTCGCCGCGGTGACGGTCCGGGCCGGCCGGGCCGACGGCGTGCGGCTCGCGGACGGATCGGCGCTGCCGGCCCGGCACGCGGTGATCGCGGACGTCGACGCGGTCTCCCTCTACCGCCGCCTGGTCGCACCCGAGCACCTGCCGCCCCGACTGCTCGCCGACCTGGACCGCTTCCACTGGGACTCCGCGACGTTCAAGGTCAACTGGGCGTTGGCGGGCCCGATCCCGTGGTCGGATCCGCGGGTGGCGCGCGCGGGCACCGTCCACCTCGGCGGCACGATGGACGATCTGACGGTGCTGGCATCGGAGCTGGCGCGGGACCTGGTGCCGGCCCAGCCCTTCGTCGTCCTGGGCCAGATGACCACCGCCGATCCGAGCCGGTCGCCGGCGGGGACCGAGAGCGCCTGGGCCTACTTCCACCTTCCGCAGCGCCCGCGCGGGCACGCCGGCACCGCGGGCGCGCGTCTCCGAGCCACCGCAGCGGTCACCGGTCGCCCGGACGGACACGGCCGTCCGGACGAGCACGACGTCGCGGTGCTGCTCGAGCGGCTGGAGCGTCGGATCGAGGCATACGCACCCGGTTTCACAGCGCTGGTCCTGGGCCGGGACGTGCAGTCCCCGGCGCGCCTGGAGTCGATGGACCGGGTGCTGCACGGCGGCGCGCTCGGCGGCGGCACCGCCGCCCTGCACCAGCAGCTGGTGTTCCGGCCGGTGCCGGGGCTCGGCCGGCCGGAGACCCCGGTGCCCGGGCTCTATCTGGCGTCGATGTCGGCGCATCCCGGGGGCGGGGTGCACGGCGGCCCCGGGGCGATGGCCGCGCGGGTGGCGCTGGGCGCCGCCGGACCGACCGGTGCCGCCCGCCGGCGGGCGCTGGCCGCCACCCACCGGATGCTCTACTCGACGCCGGCCAGGTCGTCGATGCCGGCCGGGCCGGCGGAGCCCGGCTGATGCTCGGCGCCCGGCGGGCCGGGAGCGCTCGGATGGTCGGGAGCGCTCGGATGGTCGGGGGTTTTCGAATGACGGTCGGAGAAGGAGTCCTTCAGCGCCTCGGAAACGGTGCGTGCGACCCGTCCGAAGGCGGCGTCGTACCGGAGTGTCTCCGTGCGCGGATAGTCGAACGGAATCTCGACTTCGGCCACCAGCCGCCCGGACCGGGCGGAGAGCACTCCGACGCGGCGGGCCAGCGCGACGGCCTCGACGACCGAATGGGTGACGAAAAGCCCCGCGAAACCCTCGCGCAGATGCAGCCGCACCAGCTCGTCGCCGAGACGCTGGCGGGTTATCTCGTCCAGCGCGCCGAACGGTTCGTCCAGCAGGAACAGCGCGGGCCGGGCTGTCAGCGCGCGGGCGAGGGAGACCCGCATGCGCATGCCGCCGGAAAGAGCCCGTGGGCGATGGTGTTCATAGCCGCTCAGACCGGTGAGCGCGAGCGCGTCCGCGACCAGGCCGGCCCGCTGCGCGCGCGGAACGCCGTCGAGCTCGGCGAACAGGCCGACATTGCCGGCGACGGTCCGCCAGGGCAGCAGCGTCGGATCCTGGAAGATGAGGGCGGGGGAGCCCGGCCCGGCGCTGACCGTGCCGGAGGTCGGCGGTGTCAGCCCGGCGGCGATGCGCAGCAGGGTCGACTTGCCCGAGCCGGAGGCGCCGACCAGCGCCACGATGTCGTGGTCGCCGACGGTCAGGGAGAGGTCGCGCAGCACCTCGGATCCATCCGGGAAGGTCATGCCGACGTGCTCGAAGGCCAGCGCGGTGCCGGCGGGGGCGAGGCCGACCGCGGGCCGCCGGGATGCCCGCTGTGGGCCCGGCCGAAATCGCGGCCTCACGGGCGCCACCTCGCGGCTGCCGCGACCTGGAGAGAAAACATCGGCTCGACCTCACCCGACCTGTGCATTTGACGGAAAGCAGAAGAAGCGGTAAAGCCGCGGCGCGCCAAGTTTAGCGAGCCTTCTGACCCACCGAGCGTCGGGCTGTGCACCACCTGTGAAAAAATTGCCCAGGTATTGAACGTGGACGGTCCGTCGGGTCCGGTAACCAGGCGCCGGGAGCCCGTCGCACGGGGAGGGTCCACGACTAGGAGGACAGCGTGCTCGACGGCGAACCCATCGTGAACCGCATCATGTTGGGGGCCCGCCTGCGCCGCCTTCGTGAGGGAACCGGAATCACCCGGGAGAAGGCCGGTTACCAGATCCGTGCCTCCGACTCGAAGATCAGCCGCATGGAGCTCGGGCGGGTCGGTTTCAAGGAACGCGACGTGGCCGACCTGCTCACCCTGTACGGCGTGGTCGCCGAGGCCGACCGTGCCCCGATCCTCGCACTGGCCAGGGAGTCGAACCGGCCGGGCTGGTGGCGTGGCTTCGCCGACGTCGTGTCCCCCTGGGCGGAGCCCTACCTGGGGCTGGAGGCCGCCGCGGCTTTGATCCGGACCTACCACCTGCACCTGGTTCCCGACCTGTTGCAGACCGCGGACTACGCCCGTGCCGTCGTGCTCCAGACCAGCAGCCGGGGCTCGCTGACCGACGAGGCCGTCGACCGTGCCGTCGCGATGCGGATGGCCCGGCAGCGCCTGCTGACCAGGCCGGACCCGCCGAAGCTGTGGGCCGTCGTGGACGAGGCCGCGCTGCGCCCGCGGATCGGCTCCACCGCGGTCCTGCGGGCCCAGCTGGCGCATCTGGCCGAGCTGGCGGCGGCGCCGAACATCGTCATCCAGATCCTGCCCGCGGCCTACGGCGGGCACGTCTCGGCGGCCGGGGCCTTCACGATCCTGCGGTTCCTTGAACCCGAGGTGCCCGATGTGGTCCACCTCGAGCACCTGACCGGCGCCGCCCACCTCGACCGGCCCGAGGACGTCGACCGCTACGAGGAGCTGATGAACCGGATCGGTGTCGACAGCGTCACCCCGGAGCGCACCCCGGACCACCTCGCCCGGCTGAGCGCGCGCCTCGAGCGCTGAGCCCGGCCCGCCGCATGTACCGGCCTGCCGCCGAGCCTGTCCGCGGCGGTGTCGGTCTGCGGACAACGGGGCATCACGCAATGGCGTCAGGTGGGCCCGCTCCGTAAGCTTGGGGCGTTCTCGTCCGGACCCGGCGCCTGGAGGCTGCCTTGCCACGTCTACCGACCCGTACCGCGCTCACCGCCGCCCTCGCGGCGGCCGGGCTGACGCTGGTGGTGAGCGGCTGCGGCGCCGAGGACAACCAGGCCGCCGCGGCGACCTCCACCGCCTCCGCGACGCCCACGCCGGCTGCCTCCGGGTCGGCGCAGGCCACCCGTGGCGGGGCCGCCGCCGGGTCCGTCGACGTCGTTCTGTACAACGTCACCGGGGCGGATGTGGGCACGGTGACCCTCACCCCCGTCGACGGCGCCGTCCGGGTCGAAGGCCGGTTCCACGGCCTCACCCCGGGGGGCTACCACGGGTTCCACATCCACCAGAAGCCGGTCTGTGAGCCCAAGGCCGCCGACGGGGCGTTCAGCACCGCGGGCCCCCACTTCAACCCGGGCGGTACGCATCACGGTGAGCATGCCGGCGACCTGCCGCCGTTGCTGGTGGACAAGGACGGCTCCGCCGAGATCCTCACCCAGAGCGACCGGTTCACCCTCGACGACCTGCGCAGGGGTGGGGTCGCGCTGATCGTGCACGCCCAGCCGGACAACCTCGCTCACATACCGGACCGGTACCAGGCCAGCGGAGCCCCGTCCCCCGGCCCGGACGAGAAGACCAACGCGACCGGTGACGCCGGTGACCGCATCGCCTGTGGCGTGCTCGCGAAGTCCTGACGCCGTCGGTGTGGCGATCCTGCGGTGGTCCTTGGTCTCCCCGCCGGCCGGACCAAGGCAGGGTGATCTCCGCCCGCCCTCGGTGACACCGTGAGGTACGACACCGAGGGTGGGGAGGATCTCAATGTGGAGCCGTCCGATCGTGTCCAACGTCGTGACGTTGGACGTCAACGCCACCTACCTGACCGACGCCGGGAAGCGGGTTCCCGCGCTGGTCTCGCTGGGCTTCGATCCGCTGGACCCGGTCGCGATCACCGTGCGGGCCCAGGTCGACGAGCCGCGCCTGGCCATGGCGACCTTCGCCCGGGCGCTGTTCGTCGTCGACGACGACCGGTGGGCCGGCCCGGCAGGACCGGCCGGCCTGGCCGGCCGCGACGAACCCGACGGACCGGTCGGCCTGGCTGGGCCCGATGAGCCGTCCGTCGCGGACGGGGCACGCGTCGAGCCGGTCGTGCGCGGCGGGCGACGCCTGTTGTCGGTGTCGGTGCCCTGCCCCGGTGGGAGGGCCGCGCTCGAGATGTCGGCGACCCGGGTGAGTGCCTTCATCCAACGGACCTACACCCTGGTTCCCGTGGCGGCTGAGGCCGCCATGATCGACCTTGATCTCGATCTGGGGCTGGCCGCGCTCGGCTGCGGCTGACCCGACCAGGCCCGACTGACCCGACTGGGCCGCCGGTCGGTCGGTCGGCCGGCGCGGTCCGGCGGCGCGATCAGTCGATGACGAGGATCTCGCCGAGCGGGCGCCGTGGGGTCAGCGTGGAGGCGGCGGCATCGCGGCGGGGATAGCCCACCCGCAGGATCATCTGGATGTGCCCGGCGATGCTCAGCATCCGTTCGATGACCGAGCGGTAGCCGTCGCTGTCCACCGGCTGCCCCAGTGGCGAGGCCGCGGCACCGGCGGCGGTGACGGTGAGCAGGACCCGGGCCAGCGCCTGGCCGGCACGCAGCCGGTCCTCGGTCTGGTCCGCGTCCGTGCCGAGCACGATGACCGTCGGGTTCTCGGTGGGTGGCGGCCCGCCCGCCGTTCCCGCCGCGTCCGCGGTACCCGTTGTGTCGAAGTCGCGCAGGGGGAAGTCACTGGCACGGAAGGGATGGTGGGTGGCGGCGACGTCCGTGGGCACGCCGTCGCCCGCCGGGCCGTCGGCGCGTCGCCACGTGGCCAGCTCGGCGCGGTAGGCGGGGTCGGTCTGCTCGGCCCAGTCCGCCCGCGCGGCCACCACCGCGGCGCCGAGCCGCTGGTCGGAGTGGGCCAGTGGCATGAGCCACGCGCCCTCCGCCTCGGCGGCGCGGCGCAGCTGCTCCAGCAGGACCGGCTCGAGGGGCTGGTCGGCGAACGGCCGGCGGTCGGTGTGGCGCGCGCCGGCGGCGGAGAACAGCAGCCGGTCGGCGTCCGTAGGCGCATGCCGCCCGCGGACGTCCAGCGTGGCGAGCACCAGGTCGTCGCGCAGCGCCGGCTCCGGGCCGGGCCGGCCGGCGGAACCGGGCAACAGCTCCACCTCCGGTTCCAGCCCGAGCACCCGACAGGCCAGGCGCGCGTGCAGCAGGGCCGCGCCGCAGCTCACCACCAGCTGACGCCCGTCCGGGTCCAGGACCGGCAGGCGCCGTCCGACGTCGGGCGCCAGGGCCAGCCGGCCGGCGGCCAGGCGCCAGCGCCACGGCTGGGTGTTGTGGATGGACGGAGCGAGCGAGGCCGTTGTCACGACCTCCACGGCCACCTCGCGGCCGATTCCCGCGGTCCCCGACTCCATGATCGCCCGCCTCCCCTCGCCGCCCGGTGGCACGAACCGAGCGCGCCGTCCGCGGCGCGGACAACATCCACCGTAATCGGCACCAGGCCGGGTGAAGGGGTACAGACAGGACAATCGTGCCTGTGTGGATGGGCCGAGCGTCGACGTTTCCGTCACGTCCGACCGGGCCACGACGCCCGGCCCGGTCGCGGCGCGAAGCGGCCGTGGCCGCCCGCCGACGCGGAACACCAGTTCCGCCGGCACGGCCGCACGTCGCGCCGGGAACCGGGACGGCCCGCCCCCGCCGCGGGGCACAGGTCCCGCCCGCCGCGGTCGAGGTGACATGGGCGAAGGGCCCGCGGCGCCCGTATGGTCGCGGTCATGGAGAAGATCCGGGTGTTCGTTCTCGATGACCACGAGATCGTGCGGAATGGTCTGCGTCAGACGCTCGCCCGGCATGACGATATCGAGGTCGTCGGTGAGGCCGGGCTGGCGGCGGAGGCGCTGCGGCGTATTCCGGCGTTGCATCCGCATGTGGCGGTGCTGGACGGGCGGTTGCCTGATGGCAGTGGCATCGATGTGTGTCGGGAGATCCGGTCGGCGTTGCCGGGGGTGGCGTGTCTGATTCTGACGTCGTATGACGATGACGAGGCGCTGTTCTCCGCGATCATGGCTGGTGCGGCGGGGTATGTGCTGAAGGAGATCCGGGGCAACGATCTGGTGGGTGCGATCCGGACGGTGGCGTCGGGTCAGTCGTTGCTGGCTCCGTCGGTGACGCGTCGGGTGTTGGAGCGGCTGCGGGACGGGCCGCATGAGGATCCGGCGATGGCGACGCTGAACCAGCGGGAGCGGGAGATCCTGCAGCTGATCGCGGACGGGTTGACGAACCGGCAGATCGGCACCCGGCTGGGGCTGTCGGAGAAGACCGTGAAGAACTACGTGTCGAGCATTCTGGAGAAGCTGGGCCTGGCCAGCCGCACGCAGGCGGCGGTCTACCTGATGAA
>NZ_FAOZ01000063.1 GCF_001536285.1 Parafrankia irregularis
ACCCGCAACGCGCGATGCGACGCATGATCCGCGAAGCGAACGCCCTCGGCCTCACCATCCGCTTCGACCCCGCCTGACCGGACCCAGCCCACCCAACCCGCCACAACCAGCCGATCAAGCCCCGACCCGCGGCTCACGTCAGTTTTTCGTGTCAGAAGTGAGGATTTCGGCTGCTCAAACAACCGAAATCCTCACTTCTTGTCGACTACCGAGTGACTCTGCGTTCCCATTTGTCTTTTTTGGGACGAATTGCTGGCGCTGTGCAGCGGGCTGCCGGGTCGGGTTGCCCTGGGCGAGGACGGCCGGAGACTTGGCGAGGCGGTTGGCGAACAGTCCCTCCCCGTTCACCCCACTGTGGTGTCATCGGGCCGTGGCGGGTGACAGGGGTTCCTTCGCGGGCGCACGGCCGGGCCGGCGGGCTGTGCTGGCAGGTGGTTTCGGCGCTCTGATCGCCGCCACCGTGGGTGGATGCGGTGGTGGGTCCGGTTCGGCGCGATCGGCGACGCCGACGATGCGTGCGGCCACACCCATCCCCGGGATCCGCGACGGGGTCTTCTCTCTCGGCGTGGCCAGCGGCGATCCGCTGCCCGACGGGGTGATCCTCTGGACGCGGCTCGCGCCGGAACCGACCTCGGGCGGGGGCATGCCCCTGCGCGACATCGAGGTCGACTGGCAGATCGCCCGCGACGAGAAGTTCGCCGACGTGGTGCGCGGCGGCACCCAGCTCGCCACCGCGTCCTTCGCCCATTCGGTGCATGTCGACGCGCGGGGCCTGGAGCCCGGGCGTGACTACTTCTACCGGTTCCGCGCGGGGGATGTCCTCAGCCCGGTCGGGCGGACGCGCACCGCCGCGGCCGCCGGGTCCGCGGGTGGCCAGCTCGCCTTCGCGCTGGCCAGCTGCCAGGACTTCCAGAACGGGTACTGGCCGGCCTTCGACGCGATCGCCGCCGACCACCCGGACTTCGTCCTCCACGTGGGGGACTACATCTACGAGTACGACCCGGACAGTGACTACGCGGACCGCCGCCACACCACCCCGGAGAAGCCCGGGATCGACCAGCTCCAGACCCTGGCGGATTACCGCAACCGGTACGGGCAGTACAAGTCCGACCCGGCGCTGCAGGCCGCCCACCTGGCCGCGCCCTGGGTGGTCACCTGGGACGACCACGAGACCGAGAACAACTACGCGGGCCTCGTGGACGAGAGTGGCGACACCGGCGACAAGCACCAGGACCAGGCCACCTTCGCCAAGCAGCGGGCGGCGGCTTACCAGGCGTACTACGAGCACATGCCGATCCGGGCCGAGCTCGACCCGGGCTCGCCGGACCTGCGCATCTACCGCCGCCTGAGTTTCGGCGACCTGCTGACCCTCAACGTGCTGGACACCCGCCAGTACCGGACGCCGCAGCCCGGCTCGCCCGCCGACGGCATCGGCGCCGTCAGCCTGGGCCGGGACAACGCGGCCGGCACCATGACCGGTGCGGAGCAGGAGAAGTGGCTCGTCGACGGCCTGCGGGCGTCGCGGTCACGGTGGAACGTCATCGCCCAGCAGACGATGATGGCGCAGCTGCACGGCCAGCTGAACGGCAGCGAGACGCTGACCAACCTGGACCAGGCCGACGGCTACCTGCCGTACCGGACGCGGATCCTCTCGGCGGTGCGCGACAGCAAGGCGGCGAATCCGGTGGTGCTCTCCGGGGACATCCACTGCGCGTGGGTGAACGACCTGCGGGTCGACTTCGACCGGCCGGAGACCCCGGTCATCGCGACCGAGTTCGTGTGCACCTCCATCAGCTCGGGGTTCTTCCTGGTCAGCGAGGACTTCGTCAAGGAGAACAACGCCCGCCTCAACCCCCATGTGCGCTACTTCCGCGGGGACCGGCGGGGCTACACCCGGGTCACGGTGACGAACGACGAGTGGCGCTCGGACATGCGGGTCGTCGAGACCATCGAGAAGCGCACCGCCCCGACGTCCACCGACCAGACCTGGGTCGTCGAAGCCGGCAAGCCCGGTGCCACCAGGGCGTAGCCCCGCCTGACGGGGGACCGACCGCTGTCCCGGCGGGGTTGGCCGTAGGCTTTGCCGTGATCGGGGCAGTGGCGGTGCGGGGAGGGTGGATGGCCGGCGTGGAGGGCGTTCCCGAGGTGGTGGATGCCGCGGTTGACCGGCGCAGGCTGACCGTGGTGGTCAACCCGAAGGCGGGCGGCGGCCGGGCGGCCAAGGTGCTCGGTGACGTCCGGGCGGCGCTGGCGCGCTGGGCCGATGACGTCACGGTCGAGACCACGAAGAGCCTCGAGCATGCCGATGAACTGGCTGCCGCGGCGGTGGCCGACGGTCGGGTGACAGCGGCGCTCGGCGGGGACGGGCTGGTCGGCCGGGTGGCTGGTGCGGTGGCCCGGGCGGGGGGTGTGCTCGCCATCCTGCCCGGTGGGCGGGGTAACGACTTCGCGCGTGGGCTGGGTATCCCGCGGGATCCGGCGGTCGCCGCCGCCGCGCTCGCCGCCGCTGTGGAGCGCCGGGTCGACCTGCCCGAGGCGAACGGTGTGCCCTTCGTGGGTATCGCCAGCCTCGGGTTCGACTCCGACGTCCAGGTGATCGCGAACCGGACGACCCGGCTGTCCGGCCAGAGTGTCTACACCTACGCGGTGCTGCGGGCACTGCTGGCCTGGAAGCCGGCCCGGTTCACCGTCTCCGTCGACGGCGGCGCGCCGTTCGAGCACGTCGGCTGGACGGTCGGCGCGGCCAACGGCCCCTACTACGGCGGCGGGATGAAGTTCGCGCCGGCCGCGGACATCGCCGACGGCCAACTGGAGATCGTGCTGATCGCGAAGGCGGGGCGGCTCACCTTCCTGCGGCTGTTCCCCCGGATCTTCTCCGGGCGCCACGTCGAGGTGCCCTACGTCCAGGTCCGCCGCGCCCAGCGGCTGGTGGTGCAGGCCGACCGGCCCTTCCAGGTCTACGCGGACGGTGACCCGGTCGCGGACCTCCCGGCCGAGATCGTCATCCGGCCGGGGGCGCTGCGCCTGCTGGTACCGCCGCGTTCCTGAGGGCCGGCGTTCGGCGAGGTCAGCGCAGCTCGGGGGTGGCGTGATAGTCGGCCGCGCCGGCGACCTCCGGGTAGTGCAGGTCGAAGGCCGGGCGTTCCGAGCGGATGCGCGGCAGCTTGTGGAAGTTGTGCCGGGGCGGCGGGCATGAGGTGGCCCATTCCAGCGAGTTGCCGTACCCCCAGGGGTCGTCGACGATCGCGAGCCGGCCGCGCCGGTACGAGTGCCACACGTTGTACATGAACGGCAGCGTCGAGACGCCGAGCAGGAAGCTGCCCGCGGTCGACAGGGTGTTCCAGTCGGTGAACCCGTCGTTCGGCCCGTAGTCGGCGAACCGCCGCGGCATCCCCTGCATCCCCAGGTAGTGCTGCACGAGGAAGGTCAGGTGGAAGCCGAAGAAGACCGTCCAGAAATGGATCTTCCCGAGTCGGTCGTCCATCAGCCGGCCGGTGACCTTCGGGAACCAGAAGTACGTGCCGGCGAAAGCGGCGAAGACGACTGTTCCGAACACGACGTAGTGGAAGTGGGCGACCACGAAGTAGCTGTCGCTGACGTGGAAGTCGATGGGCGGGCTGGCGAGCAGGACGCCGGTCAGGCCGCCGAGCAGGAACGTCACGAGAAATCCGATGCAGAACAGCATGGGAGTCTCGAAGCTCAGGTTTCCGCGCCACATCGTCCCGATCCAGTTGAAGAACTTGATTCCGGTCGGAACGGCGATGAGGAAGGACATGATGGCGAAGAACGGCAGCAGCACCGCGCCGGTGACGAACATGTGGTGTGCCCAGACCACGACGGACAGGACGCCGATGGCGATCGTGGCGAAGATCAGGCCCTTGTAGCCGAAGATGGGCTTTCGGGAGAAGACCGGGATGATCTCGCTGATGATGCCGAAGAACGGCAGGGCGATGATGTAGACCTCGGGATGCCCGAAGAACCAGAACAGGTGCTGCCACAGGATCGCCCCGCCGTTCTGGGCGTCGTAGACGTGGGCACCGAAGCGCCGGTCCGCCGCCAGGGCGAGCAGGGCGCCGGCGAGCACCGGGAAGGCCACCAGCACCAGGATCGAGGTGACCAGGAAGGTCCAGCAGAAGATCGGCAGGCGGAACATCGTCATGCCCGGTGCTCGCAACACCATGATCGTCGTGGCCATGTTGACGCCGCCGAGGATCGTGCCCAGCCCGGAGACCGTGAGGCCCAGGATCCACAGGTCCGCCCCGATGCCGGGGCTGTACGAGATGCTGTTCAGCGGGGCGTAGGCGAACCAGCCAAAGGCGGCCGCGCCGTCCGGGGTGAGGAAGCCGGCCAGCACGGTGAGCGACCCGAACAGGAAGAACCAGAAGGACATCGCGTTGAGCCGGGGGAAGGCGACGTCCGGCGAGCCGATCTGCAGCGGGATGAGGAAGTTCGCGAACGCGAAGGCCAGCGGCGTCGCGAACATCAGCAGCATCAGCGTGCCGTGCATCGTGAAGAGCTGGTTGTACTGCTCGTTCGAGAAGTACTGCAGGCCGGGCCGGGCCAGCTCGGCCCGCATCATCATCGCCAGGATCCCGCCGATGACGAAGAACGCGAAGGACGCCACCGCGTACATGACGGCGATGTCCTTGTGCGAGGTGGTGCGGAGGTACCCGAGAATGTTGACGCGCTGCCGGACGTGCTGATCCCGCGGATGCTCGGTGGCAGGGCCGGATGGTTCGCGTAGAAGAGTCACTCCAGCTCCCGGCTCTGACTCGGCGAACGAGTGGGCGGGAGGGAGTCTAACGCGCACGGACGTTCTGTCGGGCCGTTCCACTGCGCGGTGGAAGAACATCCGCGGAGCGTTCCCGCGAGCGGTGCCGCGGAGACGTCCGAAATGCATACCAAAAGGCGTGGTGGAACCGTTTCGGCGCTACAGCGACGAGAGGTGCGAGCCCGGGGCGCCGAAGAGCAGGTGGTCGACGAGGGTCGCGTCGTCGCGCATGTCCTCGATGACCAGCTGTTCGAGCAGCAGCAGCGCCGCGTCGGCCGGCCACAGGACGCACCACAGCCAGACTCCGAGCGCCTCACCGACGAAGGCCGCGCGGTCGGGTGGCGTCGTGACCGGCCAGAGCGCCGTCGGATGCCCCGCGGCCTCCACCTTCGCCTCGGGCGCCGCGTCCAGGCGCGCCGGGTCGGATCCCGACAGGCCGGCGAGGCGCGCACCCAGCCCGATCCGGGGGGCCTCGGCCACCAGAACCATCTCGGCGGGCCCACCCACCGGCGACGGCCCACTCGTCGAGAGCGCGGTCGCGTGGGCGCCGGAGCGGTCGTCGCCGGCCCAGCCGACACCGCTCGCGAACCAGTGCACCGGCATCGGCGAGGGCAGCCACACCGGCACCTGGCTGGTCCGCCCCAGCGAGCGGAGCAGCGCCTCGCGGGAGGACTGGGCTTCGTGGAACGGTTCGACGTCACCGTGCCGGCCGCAGCGCCACCGGTCACTCCAGACGTCCGGCGGGTCGAGCGGGCCTAGGCAGGCCGGGCAGACCGGCGGGGCGGTCACCGGGGGCTCCGGCGCGATCCGGTCATGCGGTGACCGGTGGTGCTGTCCGTCAGATCGGGGTCCACAGGCATCCTCCGCCTCCCTGCGCGGCTGGTGGACGTTTGATGCCCGCTCAGGAGGGTTCTGACTCCTCGGCGATGTCGGAGAAGACCGTGTCGAGCAGGTCCAGCCCTTCGCCGAGCAGGTCCAGCCCTTCGCCGAGCAGGTCCAGCCCTTCGCCGAGCAGGACCAGCCCGCGGCGGTGGGCCTCGGCGGGGAGCCGGCGCGGGCGCCGGCGCTGTCGGGGGGGCCGGGAGGCGCTGTCGGTTCCGTGCAGGGGCTCCTCCGATCAACGGCACTGTCCGCAACCCGTAGATTGCACACTGCAGGCGAACGGACGCCGAGTGTAAGTGCCCCCCGCTTCGGGGGTGTGCGTCGCGGTGCTGGAGAGCCTGCGTGGCCCGTTCCGGGGACCGGATGAGTCGTGATAGTTCCGTCGTGGTTACTTGTTGTCCTGTGGATTTCGACGGGTGGGAAATCCGTGGCGGCCGACGCGAGACGCCTGTGCGTTTCGGCGAGGAGATGGTGGTCGGTGTGATCGAGGACGGCGGTTCCGGGTATCCGGGGCGTCCCGGGCCCGGTGACGGGGCCCGTGACGCCGTGCGCGGGCCGTGGATCGTCGGCCCGTCCGCCATCGGGCCAGGCTCGCGGCGCGCCGGACGGGGCCGCGGCGGCGGAGCTGGCGGTGCCGGTGGTGGCAGCAGCCGTGGCGGTGGTGGCGGCGGGGGCCTGTCGGTCACCGGCTTCTGGGTCGCCGGGCGTCGCCGTCGCTCCACCGCGACGTTCGAGGTCCGCAGCCCCTACGACGGGCGGCTCGTCGCGACCGTCGCCCGGCCGGAGACCCCCGACATCGAGGACGCGCTGGCCGCCGCGGCAGCCGCCGCCCGAGCCTGCGCCGCCCTGCCCGCCCATGTACGCGCGGGCGCGCTGACCAGCATCTCCCGTGAGATCGCGCGGCGCGGCGACGAGATCGCCAACCTGATCACCAGCGAGTCCGGCAAGCCGATCACCTGGGCGCGGGCGGAGGTCGCGCGGGCCTCGTCGACCTTCCGCTGGGGTGCGGAGGAGGCCCGGCGGTTCGCCGGCGAGGTGGACCGGCTCGACACCGATCCGACCGGTGAGGGACGTATCGCGCTGACCCGGCGCTTCCCCATCGGCCCGGTGCTGGGGATCGCGCCGTTCAGCTTTCCGCTGCACCTCGTCGCGCACAAGGTGGCGCCGGCGATCGCCGCCGGCGCGCCGATCATCGTCAAGCCCGCGCCGCGCACTCCGCTGTCCGCGCTGCTGCTCGGCGAGCTGCTCGCCGGCACCGACCTGCCCGAGGGCGCCTGGTCGGTCCTGCCCGTCACCGACGACCAGATGCCCGCCCTGGTGGCCGACCGGCGGCTGCCGGTCGTGTCCTTCACCGGGTCGGCCCGGGTCGGCTGGTCGATCCGGGACGCCGTCCCGCGCAAGCACGTCGTCCTCGAGCTCGGCGGGAACGCGGCGGTGCTGGTCGCCGCGGACTACTCCGACCCGGCGGACCTGCGCCATGCCGCGCGGCGGATCGCGCTGTTCTCGAACTACCAGGCCGGCCAGTCGTGTATCGCCGTGCAGCGGGTGTTCGTCGACCGGACGCTCTACGGCCGGGCCCGGGAGGAGATCGTCGCCGCCGTCCTCGAGCTGCGCGGAGGGGACCCCACCGACCCGGCGACCGATGTCGGGCCGCTGATCGACGGCGCCGCCGCGGCGCGGGTGGGGGCCTGGGTGCGGGAGGCGGTGGCCCGCGGTGCGACCGTGCTCTGCGGCGGCGGGTCGGAGGGCACGGCCTTCGCGCCGACCGTGCTGACCGGTGTGCCGCGCGACGCGACGGTGGCCAGCGAGGAGGTGTTCGGGCCGGTGCTGGTGCTCGAGCCCGTCGACGGCCTGGACGATGGCCTGGCCCGCGTCAACGACAGCTCCTACGGCCTGCAGGCCGGCGTGTTCACCCGCGATCTCGGGACGGCCTTCCGGGCCCACCGCGCGCTGGAGGTCGGCGGCGTGATCATCGGTGACGTGCCGTCCTACCGCGCCGACCAGATGCCCTACGGTGGCGTGAAGGGCTCGGGCCTGGGGCGGGAGGGCGTCGGCGCCGCGATGGCCGATCTGACGGTCGAACGGGTGATGGTCCTGGCCGGCGTCGAGCTCTGAGCCTCGGGCGGCGGGACGGTCAGCTCAGGTCCACCTCGCCGCGGTCGGGGTCGCGCAGGTCGGTACCGGCGTCCAGCCAGCGCTGGCGCATCGCGGTGGCGCCGTGCACACGCTTGTACGCCGCCTCGTTGGCGGTCATCGGCAGCAGCGGGAGAAAACGCACCGGCGCGGGTCCGCCGGCTGCCTCAGACTGCTCACCGTCGCCGCCAGCCGGGCCGCCACGCCCGAGCTCGACGTCGGGAACCAACCCGCCCGGCTCGCCGACCAGGACCGCGGTGAACCGCCCGCCCTCCCACAGCGGCTCGCCCAGATCGAGCCCGCTGCCGGCGACGACGGGCCGGCCCTCCACCACCGGGACGGACGCGAGAACCGCCAGGGCGCGGGCGGCGCTGTCCCGGCGTCCGCGCAGCGAGAGAACGAGCTCGGCCCGCGGGCCGGCGGGGTCCCGCACAGTCGCGTCCGCGGGCGTCATGGGCTCCCGCGACATCCCCAGCGTCACGTAGCGGACGACGCCGTCGGAGTCCGGGCCGAACCGAAGGACCTCGATGGGATCCGTGCCGAGAAAGGTGAGGCTGGCCCGGCCGCTGTCCGGGCCGAACCATCCGGTCAGGTGGCCTTCGACCCGCCGCAGGACGTCGTCACCGCCGAGCGGCTGCCCCGCCCCGGCGAGGTTGTCATGCATCGGATCGTCGGTTGCGCTCATAGCGGTCGATCGTAGGATCACGACGCCGCACCTGTTCGTTTCCACGGCGGGCCTGGTGTGACGGCGGATCGGAGAGTCAGATGGCACAGGTGCTCGGCAAGGGTGCGAACGCCGCGCTGCCGGCGACGGACCTGCGGGTCGAGATCTCGTCGTCCACCCCGCTGGACATCGCCGCGCTGCTGCTCACGGCGTCCGGCAAGGTGCGCGGCGACGCGGACTTCGTCTTCTTCAACCAGCCGGCCGGTCCCGGGGTCCGCCTCGCACCGCCGTCCGCGCTGGAGTTCACGCTCACCGCCGTGCCGGCCGACATCGACAAGGTGGTCGTCACGGGCAGCCTGGACGGATCAGGGCCGCAGACGTTCGCCGCCGTCCGCGGTCTGACGGTCGTGGTCCGGGACCGGGGCGGCCAGGAGATCGTGCGCTTCGACCCGGCCGGGCTGAGCACCGAGACGGCGCTGGTGCTCGTCGAGCTTTACCGCCGTTCCGGTGCCTGGAAGGTCCGCGCGGTCGGGCAGGGGTACGCCTCCGGGCTGGCCGGGATCGCCACCGACTTCGGCATCACGGTCGACGACCCGGGAACCGGCAACACCGGTTCCGCGGCGCCCGCCGCGTCACAGACGCCGCCTCCGCCTCCTCCGCCGCCGGCACCTCCCGCGCCGCCCGCGGGTCCGTCGCAGTGGGACGCCCCGACCCAGGTCGTGCCGTCGTCGCCGGGGGGAGCGCCGTGGGGCCCGCCGCCTGGGCCGCCACCCGGTCAGCAGCCGCCACCCGGTCAGTCGTGGGGCCCGCCGCCGGGCCAGCAGTGGGGTCCGCCTCCGCCGCCCCCCGGGGGCCAGCAGTGGGGTCCCCCGCCCGGCCAGCAGTGGGGCCCGCCGCCTCCGCCGCCGGGCCAGCAGTGGGGTCCGCCGTCGCCACCCGCGGGGGGTCAGCAGTGGGGCCCGCCGCAGGGCGGGCCGGCCCCGGCCGCCGGTGCCGCCGCCGCCGGCGGCGCGGGGAAGATCAACCTCGACAAGGGGCGCGTCTCGCTGCGCAAGGGGCAGAGCGTGTCGCTGGTCAAGACCGGTGCGCCCCCGCTGGTCCGGGTCCGGATGGGGCTCGGCTGGGATCCCGCCCAGTTCGGCAAGTCCATCGACCTCGACGCCTCGTGCATCCTGTTCGATGATCGCGGCAAGGACGTGGACAAGGTCTGGTTCATGTCGAAGAAGGGCGCCCGTGGCGCGGTCCGCCATTCGGGGGACAACCTGACCGGTCAGGGCGAGGGCGACGACGAGACCATCATGGTCGACCTCGCGGCCCTGCCGCCCAACGTGATCACGCTGATCTTCACGGTGAACAGCTTCCAGGGGCAGTCGTTCACCGACATCCGTAACGCGTTCTGCCGGCTGATCGACGATCAGACAGGTCAGGAGCTGGTCCGCTTCGACCTTTCGGAGTCGAAACCGGCGACCGGTCTGGTGATGTGCCGGCTGCAGCGGGAGCAGGGCGCGCCCACCTGGGCGATGACGGCGATCGGCGAGTTCCATGACGGGCGAACTGTCCGCGCCATGGTCGGCCCGGCGCGCCAGTACCTCTGAGCGGCGCCAGTACCTCTGAGCGGCGCCGGGCCCGCTGAGCGGTCGGCGCCGCCGAGCGGTCGGTAGCGCCTGGTGTTCGGCGGTTACCGAACGCCGAACGGGTGAGGCGACCAGTGGTGTGTTGCGCGTGGTCTCGCGGCCCGCGGGTTGCCACGCCCCGACACGCGGGTAGCCTCCGCCCGTGACCGCTGCGTCTGTCCCTGCCAGCCCCCCGGCCAGAGGCCACCGATGACCGCCCGGCCGGGTCCGTCCCGGGTCTACTGCCGACGTCTCGCCGGCCTGCTGGTGCTCGACCCGAACGGGGACCAGGTGGGCCGGGTCCACGATGTGATCGTCACCCTCCGGCTGGGCCATGAGCCCCCGCGGGTGCTCGGTCTTGCCGTCGAGGTGCAGCGCCGGCCGATCTTCGTGCCGATCTCGCGGGTCACCGGCGTCGAGTCCGGCGCCGTGGTGCTGTCGTCGGCCCGGCTGAGCTGGCGTCGCTTCGCGCAGCGCCCGAACGAGACCCGCGTGCTCGCCGAGCTGCTCGACCGCCGGGTGACCCTGCTCCCGCCGCCCGCGGACCGGTCCGCGGGCGGCGCAGCCGGCCAGGGGCGCGAGGTGACCGTCGTCGACGCCGCCATCGAGCCGACCCGCACGGGCGACTGGATCCTCGACCAGGTCGCGGTCCGGGTCGGCCGGGGGCGCCGCGGCGAGGTCCGCACGGTCAGCTGGGACGAGGTGACCGGCTTCTCCCTGCCGGAGGAGGGCCAGGGCGCGGCGAACCTGCTCGCAGCGTTCGAGAAGCTGCGCCCCGCGGACCTCGCGTCGCTGCTGCACCATCTGTCGAGCAAGCGGCGGGCCGAGGTGGCGGCGGCCCTGGACGACGAGCGGCTCGCGGACGTCCTCGAGGAGCTCCCGGAGGACGAGCAGGTGGAGCTGCTGGGCGGTCTCGCCGCCGAGCGTGCCGCCGACGTGCTGGAGGCGATGGGCCCCGACGACGCCGCCGACCTGCTCGGCGAGCTGCCGACCGATGAGGCCGAACGGTTGCTGCGCCTGATGGAGCCCGAGGAGGCGGCTCCGGTGCGCCGCCTGCTCGTCTACGCGGACGACACCGCGGGCGGCATGATGACGAGCGAACCGGTGGTCCTCGCGCCGAACGCGACGGTCGCCGAGGCGCTGGCGCGCGTGCGCGCCCCCGAGCTGTCACCGGCGCTGGCCGCCCAGGTGTATGTGGTCCGTCCGCCCTATGAGACACCGACCGGGCGCTACCTGGGCCTCGCCCACTTCCAGCGGCTGTTGCGGGAGCCGCCCAGCACCCTGGTCGGCGGCGTCATCGACGTCGACATCACCCCGTTGCGTCCCGATACGCCGCTGCCCGAGGTGACACGCCATCTGGCTTCGTACAACCTGGTCGCGGCGCCCGTCCTCGATGACGCGGGACGGTTGGTGGGGGTGGTGACCGTGGACGACGTGCTGGACCACCTGCTGCCGTCGGACTGGCGCGAGCACCAGCTCGGGGCGGACGAGACGGACGGGGTGTCACCGGGCGTACTGGGTGTTCCGCCGGCCGGTGATCCGGAGCCGGGTGGGCGCGGCGAGGTGGGTAGCGCGCCGGCGGCCACATGATCGGGCTGCTGCGCAGGCGGGCGGGGCGGCTCGACCAGCCGCACGCGTCGCGGCGGGTGAAGGTCCGGCCCAGCTATGAGCCGGACGCCTTCGGTCGCGTCGCGGAGCGGATCGCCCGGTTCCTGGGCACCGCCCGCTTCATCGCGGTGCAGACCGTGGTGATCGTGCTGTGGGTGGTCTACAACATCGTGGCCCCGGCCTCGGTGCGCTTCGACAACTACCCGTTCATCTTCCTGACGCTGGCACTGTCCCTGCAGGCCGCATACGCGGCGCCGCTGATCCTGCTGGCGCAGAACCGGCAGGACGACCGGGACCGCGCGAACCTCGCGCAGGACCGGGAGGCGTCGGTGCGCCTGCAGGACGACACCGGCTACCTGGCCCGGGAGCTCGCCGCCATGCGGATCTCCATCGGCGACCTGGCCAGCCGGGACTTCCTGCGGTCCGAGCTGAGGGTCCTGCTCGCCGACCTGGACGGTGGGGGCTCCCGGGCGGAGAAGTCCCGTAAGGACAAGCGGGAGCGCCGTCGCCGGCAGGAGAGCGTGCCCAGCGCGCACAACGGGGCCGGCGCGCAGCACGGAGCCGGCGGGAAGAACGGCGCCGGCGGGCCGGCACGCCCGGCCAGGACCTCCAGCTCCGGCGGCACCGGTGGCTCCGGCGGCTCCGGTGGATCCGGCGCGGCGGGCGGCCCGGGGGAGCCCGCCGCTTCGCCTGATCCGCGGGAAAGCAGCTGACCCGCGCCGCCGCGCAACGTCCGCAGTTCACGCCAATAGCGACAAAAAAGGCGCGGAGTCACTTGGCAATCCGCAAGAAGTGAGGATTTTGGTTGCTGCAGGCGCCAAAATCCTCACTCCTGACACGAAAAACTGACGTGAGCCGCGGGTCGGGGCTTGATCGGCTGGTTGTGGCGGGTTGGGTGGGCTGGGTCCGGTCAGGCGGGGTCGAAGCGGATGGTGAGGCCGAGGGCGTTCGCTTCGCGGATCATGCGTCGCATCGCGCGTTGCGGGTTCTTCCTCGTGTGGTAGTCGGCGCCGAGGTCCTTGTGTCCGGTCCTGTCGTGCAGGACATGCCAGATCGCGACGGTGAGCTTGTGCATGACAGCGACCAGGGCCCGCTGCTTCCCCCGGCGGGTGGCGATCCGCCGGTAGAACGCCCCGTAGTAGGAGTTCTTCTGCCTGATCGCGGCCATCGCG
>NZ_FAOZ01000064.1 GCF_001536285.1 Parafrankia irregularis
AGAACGCCGAGCTGGTCGCGGCCGTCACCGCCAGCGCCGGCGCCGGCGGCTGACCCCGCCCCGGGGTGCCCGCGGGGCCGGTTCCCGCGGGCACCGCCGCAGCGATCAGGTCTCAGCGAGAGGTGCTCGCTCGAGCGGGGGAAGGACGCCCGCCGGCACTCGGCCCTATCCAACGGAGCCGAAATGTGATCGCATGCGCTTGCGGCCAGAGAAGCGGAGTGATGACGAAGCACCGCCCTTCGCTCGACAAACTCACCGCGCTCTCGGCGAGAGGCCCAGCTCAGCCCCATTTCTCCTACACCCGAACCAGGTGTCCCAGTCACCGGCCGAGGGCAGTACTACGCAGTCGTTCAACCGGCTATGCGCTGATGCTGAGGAACTCGCGGACGGCAGGTACATCCCGGTGGGGGGTGAGCCGGTCGCGGAGGTCATCGAGGGCGTCGGAGGGGCGGGAGGAATTGACGCTGCTGTTCTGGTGGAAAGCGTCTGTCGCAGCGGTGCAGGCGGCGTCGAGGTCGCCGAGTTCGAGATGGGCGCGGGCGGAGCGGGTGAGGTAAAGCAGGTTGTCGCGTACGTGTCCGGTGGCGCTGTACTCGGCCTGCTGGGCGGCGGTGAAGCTGTGCAGGGCGCGGTGGGGGTCGCCGAGGTCGAGGGCGGAGGAGCCGGCGAGCATCTCGATTTCGCCTTCGGTGATGGAGTAGGCCCAGGATGGGTCGTCGTCGTGGGCGCCGCGGGAGAAGGCGTCGCGGGCGGCGTTGAACTCTTTGGCGCAGCCTTTGAGGTCTCCGGTTTTGGACAGGGCCCGGCCGGCGCGGGCGTGGAGCAGGGCGCAGACACGGGGGGTGGTCGAGCCCGTCACGCGGTCCTGGGCGGTCCGCACGAGGTTGACGGCGTCCTGCGGGTTGCCCGTGGTGTAGGTCTGGATGGCCATGAAGTTCATGGTGTTCGCCCCGACCTCGGTGTCTCCCGCGGAGGCTGAAGCGCGTAGGGAGGTGATGTAGAAGCGTTGGGCCTGTGCGTGCTGGTCGGCGTCGAAGTGCAGCCAGCCGCAGATCCGGGAGGCTTCGGCGAGGGCGGAGAACAGGCGGCGGCTCAGGGCGCTGTCGCAGGTCGCGTTACAGGCGATCCGGTCGAGGAGCCTGTATTCCTCGAGGGCGGCCGGGAGCAGTTCGCTGCCGCTGAGGACGTCGTCGAGGTGCCGCAGGTCGTCGAGGCGGTTTTCGAGCCGGGTCATGATGTCGGGGTCGAGACGGCGGCCGGTGGCGTCGAGGGGTAGTGGCGGGGTGGCGACCGCGGTGCTCCAGTTGGTCGCGATGCCGGTCAGCGCGGCACCGCTGGAGATCAGGAACGCCCGTCGGTCCATGGAGCCTCCCCGAGCGGTGGCCGCTACTGCTGCCACGGTACCCACAGGGGTCCAGGGGTTGTCGAGAACTGGGCGGTCGTCGGGGAAGGCGAGCAGAAGGAACGCGGGCCAGCCGAGTTCGGTGACGGCCTCTGGCGGGATGCCGTGGAGGTGGGCCATCGCGTAGCGGGCGGGTTCGTTGGGGTCGTTGACGCCGGTCTCCCAGCGGGAGACCTTCTCCCGGCGTTTGGCCATCCGGCCGTAGCCGAGCGCGTGGTGCGCGTCGTCGAGCCGGTCCAGGTACTTCGCCGCGGTCAGGTCGAGCTCGGAGCGCAGCGCGGCCAGCGGGTGCTGTAAGAGCGGCTGGGCGGACATCGCGGCCCCCTCTCACGCAACGCCGCCTTCGGTGCTTCGGACAGTAGCCACTCGCCCGACCGTCGGGGAGTGGTTCGGCGCGGGCTCGGCAACAGCGCAGCAACAGGTTTCGCCTTCCCCGACCGGGGCGGGCGGCGGTGCCATGGAGCCCGCCGTACACGCCGTGTGAAGGAGGGAGCGCCGATGGGAGAGCCGGACGCGCCGCTGGTGTCGGTCGTGGTGAGCGCCCGCGGGAACACTGCGCGGCTGCGGAACCTGCTGGATGCCCTTGCCCGCCAGAGCATGCCCCCCGACCGGTTCGAGGCGGTGGTCGTGGACAACGACCTGCCCGGACCGGTCCGCCCGATCGCCATGCGGTGCGGGGAGGGGGCTGGCCGTTCGCGGTGCGGGTGCTGTACGAGCCGACGCCGGGGCTGAGCGCGGGACGTAACCGCGGGATCTGCGCGGCCCGGGGCCGCTACGTCGCCCTCACCGATCCGGACATCACACCCGAGCCGGAGTGGCTGCGGACCCTGGTGACCGCGATCGAGGAGGAGAACGTGTTCGCCGTCGGTGGCCGCACCGTCGTGGAGTACCCCGACGGCGCGGCGACCGTGCTGACGAAGGCCCTGCGGGAGTGCCACGGCGCGGTGGACTGGCCCGATCACCGGGAGCCGGCGGTGTGGCCGTACTGGGTCACCGGCTGCAACCTGCTGTTCGAGCGTCAGACCGCCCTCGACCTCGGGCTGTTCCGCACCGACCTGGGACGCCGGGGCCGGTGGCTCGGAGACTGCGAGGACCTGGAGTTCGTCGACCGCGCCCGCCAGGCCGGTCATCACACCCTGATCGAGCCGGCCGCCGTCGTCTCCCATCCCGTCTACCGGCCGGAGACGACGCTGCGGTACTTCGTCCGCCAGGGCGCCGGCCACGGGGTGTGTGTCGCCCGGATGCACCTCAGCGTCCGGGTCGAGCCCGCCGCGATCCAGGCCGGACGTGAGTCCGTATGCCGGGCCGTGAACGGGCTGGCCGCCGGATGGGGCTTCCTGGACGGCTCCCGCGCCGCGGAGTCGGTCCGCGACCTGGCTCGGATCGGGGCCTATCACCTGGAGCGCGGACGTCTGCGGCTACTCGGTCGCCGCCCGATCGCGCTGCCTGTCATGCCCGTCCAGAAAACCATGGAGAGCTGCTGATGGACGTCATCACGACCGCGGGGCTGTACCCGGTTGCCGCCGAGAGCGCCGTCGAGGTGATCGAGCGGAAGGGTTCCGGCCACCCCGACACCCTCGCCGATGGCATGGCGGAGGCGATCTCCCGCGCCTACAGCGCGTACTGCCTGGACCACTTCGGCGCGATCCTGCACCACAACACCGACAAGCTCGCCTTGCTCGGCGGCGGCGCCGAGGTGACGTTCGGACACGGCGAGATAACCGCCCCGATCCAGGTCCTGGTCAACGGGCGGATCACGGCCGCGCTGGGCGAGGAGTCGCTGCCCGTCGAGGACATCGTCACCACCGCGGCCCGCGACTTCCTGGGCGCCGCCCTGCCGCTGCTGGACACCGAACGGTGGGTGCGGGTGAGGCCCCGGCTGACGCAGGCGTCGAGCCCGGGAGCGGTCACCGGCGGCGGGAACGCCGATCGGGAGGCGTCCCGGCAGCGATGGTTCGCCCCGCGGAGCCTGGACGACCTCGCCGAGCGGCACCGGCTGTTCTCCAACGACACCTCCGCCGGCGTCGGCTACTTCCCGCTGGGTATCGGGGAACAGCTGGCCAGCGGCATCGAGACGCACTTGAGCAGCGAGGGGTTCCGCGCCGAGCACCCGTACTTCGGCACGGACATCAAGCTGATGGTCGTGCGCACCGGCGCCAGCGTCCGCCTGACGGCGTGCGTGCCGCAGATCGCCCGCCACACCCCGGACCTGGACACCTACATCGACCGCCGGGCCCTGGCCCGGGAGCTGATCGCGGCGACGGCCACGCGGATCGCGCCAGGCGTGGACGTCGAGGTCTTCGTGAACACCCGCGACCAGGACAGCCGGCCCGAGCTCTATCTCACGGCCACCGGGTCATCGATTGAGTCCGGTGACGAGGGCGTGGTCGGACGGGGTAACCGTTCCAACGGGCTGATCTCGATGTTCCGCCCCTGGTCGGCCGAAGGCGTCTCCGGCAAGAACCCTGTCTACCACGTGGGCAAGCTCTACAACCTGGCCGCGACCGAGGCCGCCCGCCGGCTGCATGAGGAGACCGGGCTGGAGTGCGCGGTCGCTCTCGTCTCGCAGTCGGGCCGTGACCTGGCCGACCCGTGGCAGGCCATCGTCCAGACATCCGGCCCGAACCCGGTGTTCGTGTCCGACGCCCGCCGAGTCCTCACGAGCGTGATGGCGGACCTGGACGGTCTGCGGGAGCGGCTGCTGACCGGGAAGCTGGCCACCGCATGAGCCGCAGCGTCGGGGTCGCCGCCCCGTTTCGGCCCTGTCTGAACCCCGCCACCCTCTCCGGGGTCGACCTGCCCGACTTCCTCGCCCTGGCGGCGGCCGGCGGATTCACGGCGGTCGAGCTGTCCATCCAGCAGGTCCAGGCCCTGGGCGCCGCCCGGGTGCGTGACCTGCTGGCCGAGCACGGACTGACCGTGGCCGCTGCCAGCGGGATCCTGCCCGCCGGGCCTGTCCTGCCCGCCCCGCTGCTGGTCGACAGCGCCGCGTACGACGAGCATCTGCGGACCCTTCCCACCCGGCTGACGACGTTCGCCGCGCTGGGCTGCCCCGTCGCGACGACCGTGCTGAACCCGTACTCCTCGCTGCGCCAGAGCGAGTCCCTGGCCCTCGCGCGGACGAGGATCGCCCAGCTCGCGGACACCGCCGCCGACTACGGCGTCCGCCTCGCGGTGGAGGCCGTGAGCATCACCGATGGGCTGCCACCCGAGCTCGACGGGCCGCACCCGGTGGCCGTCACTCTGCCCGCCGTCGCCGAACTGCTGCATGACAGCGGAACCGCGAACGCCGCGGTGTTGGTCGACTCCTTCCACTGGGCGGTCGCCGGAGCCGACCCCGGCCACATCACGGCTCTCGGCACGGGCGGGGTCGGGCACGTGCAGATCGCCGACGTCCCCCACACGGGCACCGCACGCGGGTGGACGGACGGCCTGCGGCTCTTCCCCGGCGACGGCGCCCTGCGCTGGTCCGTCTTCGCCGACGCCTTGCACCGGGTCGGCTACCACGGGCCCGCATCGGTGGAGTTGTTCAACCCCGTCCTGCGGGCCCTGCCCGAAGACGAGATCGCCGCCCGTTCCCATCGCGCGGCCACCGGCTGCTGGCCCCCCCGGGAGGCAGCCCGATGACCCCGCGGACCAGGCCGTGGCGGCTGGCCGTCGCCGGCTGCGGCGCCGCCGCGTTCGGTCTCCACCTCCCGCTGCTCACCGCCCACCCCGCCTTCGAAGTGACGGCGCTGGCCGACCGTGACACCGCGCGGGCCCGCGCCGCCGCCGCTCGCTTCGCCGTGCCCCGCGTCGCGGGGACGACCCAGGACCTGCTCGACGGCGCGGACATGCTGGTGGTCCTCACCGGCGTCCACGAGGACCTGATCGACGCGGCACTCGACGCGCAGGTGCACATGTTCACCGAGAAGCCGGTCAGCCTGGACCTCACCACAACCCGGACGCTGGCCGCCCGCGCGCAGCAAGCGGGGCTGCTGCTGGAGGTGGGGGCGATGCGCGCCCACGATCCGGCGCTGCACGCCGCTCTCGCGGCCGTACCCGACCCGGCCGGCGGCTGGCTGCTCAAGGCCGACGGCGTCGACGAGGCGGCACGGCGTCGCCTGCTACCTCCCGGCTTCAACCCCTACACCTTCGCCGACGACCCGCCCCAGGCGGTGCCCGAACGGCTCGCCGACCCGCACCAGGTGACCGCGCTGAAGATCCTGCTGTGGCAGGGCTACCACCTGCTGACCGCCCTGGCGCTGGCCGTCCCCGGCGTCACCCCGGCCGCGTGCACCCTGGACACCGACGGCCAGTCACTGCACGCGCTGCTCTTCGGCTCGGCCGCCGAGCCGTTCACCCTGGTCATCAGCGCGACGGCACCGGGCCGCTTCCTGGAACAGGTCCACTTCAGCGGTCCGGCGGACGCGGCCACGGTCGACTTCGCCCGCCCCTACGAACCGTCCACCGCGACCCGCGTCACCACCGCCACCGGCGAGCAGACCGGCTTCCCCGACCCGTTCGCCGCCATGTGGCAGGCCATCAACGACCGACTGGCCGGACAGTACCCGGCCGATCTGCCCACCAGCGCCGCCCTCGCGGTGCGGGTGGAAGACCTCGCGCTCGAGCTGGCCGCCCTGTGCCGCCCCGGCCCGCGTCCCCGGAAGGACTGACATGCCCCCTGACGCCCCCGTCCTCGTCCTCGACGGGCCCCCCGGAGCCGGCAAGACCTCCCTGCTCGCGCGGATGGTGCCCGTCCTGGGCGACGAGTGCCTGTGGTTCACCGAACCCAACGCACGGCTGAGCACCGGCCTACGGACTCCCGTGCATCCCTCCAACGCGGGACACAGCCTGTGGTTCCTGCGGCACGAGCTGGACAAGGCCCGCGCCTGCGCCCGGCTCGCCGCCGACCCCGCCACCCGGCTGCTGGTCTGCGACCGCAACCACCTCGGCGCCCTTGCCTACTGCTGGGCGACCCGCGCGGACGACAGCCTGCCCTACCGCACCGCCCGCGACTTCTACGCCCGCCACATCGCCCCCGCCCTACCCGAACGGGTCCTCACCGTGATCCTGCTGGTCAGCCCCGGCGAGAGCCTGACACGCCGCGGGAACGTGGCCGAACGGCCCCGCTGGAAACAGTGGTTCGACGAAGAACTGCTGCAGCGACTGCACACCTTCTACACCGACATCGCCCCGACCCTGTGCCCCACCCCACCACTGATCATCGAGACCGACGGAGCCAGCCCGGACACCGTCCTCGCCCAGGTCAGCGGCCTCCTCGCCGACGCCGGCCTCACCGACACCGCGGCGACCCTCACCACCACCACCCCAAACGTCCGCCCGGCACTCGACCCGCGCTTCCGGACCGTCTACCACGCTCTTGGCGGGCTGGAGAGCTTCGGTCACCCCTTCACCGAACCGCTCGACCACCGCGGCGGCACGGTCCAGCTGTGCCAACTCGGCGCCCTGCACCGCGACGCGACGGGCCACACCCGGCTGTGGGACCTGCTGGCCGAACCCACACGCAGGGCCGGCTGATGACCGCCCCCACCCCGGTCGTCGCCGGCATCAACCTCGGCCACGACGGCGGCGCCGCCCTCATCACCGACACCACAATGGTCGCGATCAGCGAGGAACGCCTCAACCGCACCCGCTACAGCCCCGGCTGGCAGGCCGCCCTCCTGTACTGCCTACGCGCCGCCGACATACCGCTGGAAGACGTCGACCTGATCGCGGTCAGCGGCATCGGACACCACCCACCCACCGCGGCCGAGACCGGCCTCACCCACCTCGGCGTAACCCCCGCGCGGATCATCCCCATTGACCACCACCTCAGCCACGCGTACACGGCATACTGCCTCAGCCCCCACGACGAGGCGACCGTCCTCGTCGTCGACGGCGGCGGGAACCACCACGACACCGAGACCTTCTACGCCGCCACCCGCGACGGCATCCACCGACTCGGCGGCAACCCGGCCACCCGGCCCCGCGCCGGCGCCATCGGCGCCACCTACGAGGCGTTCACGAACTGGCTCGGATGGCACGAACAGGAAGCCGGCAAGACGATGGCCCTCGCCTCCTACGGCAACCCGGACGCCCACCACACCCCGCTGTTCGACGTCACCGGCGCCACCGTCCAAGGCCGTCTCACCCACACCCACGCCCCCGGCGTCGCCGAGCTCGCGCGGCAGACCGGCGCCGACTTCGGCCCGTCTGACAGCCGGGGCGGCCACCCGCGTGGCATCGACGCCGCGGCGTACGTCCAGGCCCAGACCGAACAGGCCCTGTGCGCCCTGGCCGAGCAGACCATCGCCGCCACCGGGCTGACCAACCTGTGCTTCGCTGGCGGCGTCGCCCTCAACTGCGTGGCCGCCGACAAGCTCCGCCGCCTGGACACGGTCACCGGATACTTCGCGCCCCCAGCCTCCTCCGACCGGGGCCAGGCCCTCGGCTGCGCCCTCTACGCCTGGCACCAGGTGACCGGCGACCTCCCGCGCCGGCCACTCACCCACGACTACTTCGGCCGCACCTACACCGACACCGAGATCGAGCAGGCCCTCACCCGAGACCCGCGCTCCGGACTGGTCGAACGCCGCCGCACCCCCTACCGGTGGCGGCGCGAAAGCGACATCGCCGCCACCGCCGCCCAGATGATCTCCGCAGGCCACATCATCGGCTGGTTCCAGGGCGGCAGCGAACTCGGCCCCCGCGCCCTCGGCGCCCGCAGCATCCTCGCCGACCCCCGCACCACCACCAGCTCCGACGCCCTGAACCACCGCATCAAGCACCGCGAACCGTTCCGGCCGTTCGCGCCTGCCGTCCTCGCCAGCCACGCACCCGAGTGGTTCGACCTCGACGTCCCCAGCCCCTACATGCTGCTCGCCCCGCCGGTCAGACCGGGCCGCGCGGACAGGATCGCAGGAGTCGTCCACGTCAACCGGACCGCCCGCGTCCAGACCGTCGACCCGCACTCCGCCCCGACGTTCGCCTCCCTGATCGAGCACTTCCACCAGATCACCGGAACCCCGCTCGTGCTCAACACGAGCCTCAACGACCGGGAACCCATCGTGGAAACCCCGGCACACGCCCTGGCGACCTTCCAGGCATGCGACCTCGACGCCCTGTGCATCGGTGACTACCTCGTCGAACGGGACTGAACCGCCTGCCAAACTGACGCCATGAGCACCCCGCCGCTGCGGAAGGCGGCCCGAGCCGTCGTTCTCGATCCCGACCAGCGCATCCTGCTGCTCCACTACGACGAGAACGACGGTTTCTGGGCCACCCCGGGCGGCAGCCTGGAACCGGGCGAGGACTACCCCACCGCCGTACTTCGGGAACTACGCGAGGAACTGGGCGCCGAGAACGTCGACCTCGGCGCCCAGATCGCGGAACGCCGCACGGACCACCCCGTCGGCGGCCTCCAGGTCCGCCAGGTCGAGAAGTACTTCCTCGCGCGAGTCGTGCCTGCCGACATCGACCCAGATCGAGCCACCCAACCAGACAACATCCGATCGCAGCGCTGGTGGACCCTAGAGAACCTGCAGACCACCCGGGAGACGGTCTACCCTCACAACCTCGGCGAACTCGTCACCGGCGTACTCGCCGAAGGCCCACCCGAGAAGCCCATCATCCTGCGCTGACCTGCGGCCTGAAGAAGTCTTCGGCCCCGCAGGGTCCCCACTCGGTCGCCTGGTTCGTTGCCCGGTCCGGTGCTGGTTTCCTTGGTGCTGGGGGTGCCGTGGCGCCGTGGCGGGCGGGCTGATCTGTGGTCTCCCTTTCCCGGC
>NZ_FAOZ01000065.1 GCF_001536285.1 Parafrankia irregularis
GGGTTGGCCGCCATTGCCCGGTCCGGTGGGTTGGCCGCTGTTACCGGGCCCAGCGGGTTGGCCGCCATTGCCCGGTCCGGTGGGTTGGCCGCTGTCGCCCGGTCCGGTGGGTTGGCTGCCGCTGGGTGGGCTGTCTCCGGGGCCGGTACCTTCGCTCGGCCCGTCGGGCGCGGTTTCACCCGGGCGGTCGGTGGCCCCGGGCGCCGAGGGTCGAGAAGTCGTTTCGCCAGGGCTGCCCCCGGCCGCGGGTTCCTGCCCGCCCGCGCTCCTGCCGCTCGACCCGGAACCTTCCGGCTGAGGGTCACCAGGCCCTGCCCCAGATGGCGCGGTGTGCCCTGGACGGTCCGGCCCTTCGGCGATGTCATCGTCGGGGCGCACCGCCGAGGTGATGGAACCGGGCCGCGGCTGGTCGCCGTGGGCTGGCCCCGACGCTGCGCTGGTCGAAGCCGTCTGGTGGGACGTGGACGTGGACGCGGACGGCGGAGCGCCGGTGAGCGACTCGCTGTCCGACGGCCTGTCCGTCGGAGTCGAATCCGCGGTGGAGGCGACGGCCAGGGGCGTCAAACCTTCAGCGGCCACCCGCGTCCGGGACGATCCGACGATCCCCGCCACCACGACCAGCAGGACGACGAGCGGCACCAGCCCGGCCAGGAACGCCGTGCGCACCGGGTCCGACCGCATGTCACACCAGTGCCTCGCCGTGAGTCGGCCGGTAGTGGTCCAGGTCCCGATAAGGCCATTTCAGGCATGCGTCGACTGCCCGTGTCATGTGATCCCCCGTGTTCGACCGTGAGGCCGTCAGCCGTGGCCAGCATCTTTGGCCGCGATGTAGCCGATTCTAGGACGGCGGATCAGTCATGGAGCATGAATCGCGTCCCGTTGTGTATCGGACGCGCAGCCTTCGTCCCTTGCGGTGACGACGTCGGCCGCGCGGGATGCGGCGATATCGACATCGGCATCCTGTATATGTTTGCGCCGGTTCGATGTCTGGGCTGGGTCATCGAGCGGCTCGCCGATTACCTCACCGATCTGTTCGGACGGTCCATCAACCTGGTCTCCGCCCGCGGGCTCCACCTGCGGATCCGCTTGAAGTTGGCCCGATCCTGTTCACATCTGGGCTCTTTGGGATAAGGAATCCAGGGAGGGTGCAGGTCACACGTCGCCGATAGTGCGCGGCACCCGGGAGGGAGCCGCAACCCCTCGCGGTGTGCCTGTCAGGGCGTGGAACCCGGTCCGTCGGGTGGGAAGTCCGGCTCGGTGGCCGGCTTCTTCCGGCCCGCGACAACGCTCGTGACGGTGTCGAGGAGACGTTCCTTCGCCTGATCCCGCACAAGACCGAACAGATCGACGGAGACCACGCCCTCCAGCAGTTCGGGTCGCGGACAGTTCTCAATCCGGACGGGAAGCACCTTGCGCTTGAAGCCGTCAGGGTCGTGACGCAGCGCCGCCTGCCATTCGGCCGCCCCCCATACCGAGGTCATGTAGGCACTGGAGAGCACCGCGATGGTCCGCTGGGAATGCTCGATTCCCCTGGTCATCATGTTCATCCAGTTCGACCCTGCGACGAAGTCCCAGGCCTGGAGGTAGACCCGGTACCCCGCCTCCTCCAGCTGCCAGGCGATCCATTCCGCCCATCCCTGGTCGGCGCCGGTGTAGGAGATGAAGAAGTCCCAGTCGCTGTCGGGGTCGGTCGCCCGCCCGCTGGCCGTGGTGGGCCGACCTGCCCCGGCCGTGCCTGCTGCCGAACCGGCAGCGCCCGTCGCCGAACCGTCTGTACCGGCTGCTGAATCGGCTGTACCGCCTGCGTAACCAGCTGTGCTCGTCGAACCGGAGCCAGGGCTGCCGTCCGTCGCGGCGCCGGCATCGCCGGGCGCGGAGGCGATCGGGATGCCTGCCGCGGCTGCCGCCGCGGTGATGACAGGGTTGCTCGGCCGTTCGAGGTGGGCCTCGCGCAGCAGCTTCGGCCAGCCACCCAGAACCGCGCCGCCCTTGAAGAGGCGGTGCACCTCCGACCAGAACAGCTCCGCGTTCCCGGTCTGCCACCCGGGCTGCCGCCCCCGTCGCAGCTCCGCGCGCTCCACAAGGGTCTTCGCCTCCAGCGGGTCCGAGAACTCCTCCGCCAGCGCTCTGATCACCTTGAGGTCAGTTGGTGCCGCCACTTCGCCCCCGTTCCGTCACCGTGTTCCGACCGCTGTTGCGGGCCCCTGCGGACCCGGACCGTGGGTGGACGCACGCTGCCGTTCTGATCACCGGAATCGACTCTAGCGACCCGGGCAGCGGGCACGCTGGATGACGGGTTACGGCCGGTGGGTGGCAAGCGTGGATGGGGCGGGCCTGATCTCGGTGCGAGGCCGATGACCTGCGCTGTTACGTCGTGGCGTGTGCTTCGTTCGTATTCCGCCGCGCCCCAGCTTTGGCTAGGTTAGCCTTACCTAAGCCGAAGATGAGGGGTGTTGACGCGATGCCCAGCCTGCGTGAGGCGATCCGTTCCCGCAGTGCCGACCGTGCCGGTCGCCTGCTCGACTGCTCGGTGGAGGTCGAGTCCGTCGCCGAGGTCTCGCCGTCCTTCCGCCGGGTGACCGTCGTCGGAGCCGGCCTGGCCGCCTACACCGACCCGACGCCCGCCGACGCCTTCCGCCTGTTCCCGCCGGGGGCGGGCGACGACGACGGCGACGACGGTCCAGGCCTGTCGAGAGCGTTCACCGTGCGCTCGTTCGACCCGGACACCCGCCGGCTCACCTTCGACGTCCACTCGCATGGCACCGGCCTGGTGGCCCGCTGGCTCGACGACCTGGCGGGCGGCGACGTCGCCGGCATCATCGGGATGCGCATCGAGTTCGTGGTCGGATCGCAGGTCGGGGGTGCGCTGCCGGAGCTGACGATTCTCGCCGCCGACGTCTGCGGCCTGCCGGCGGTCGCCGCGATCGTCGCCGCCCTGCCGCCGGAGCAGCGAGCCGCCATCGTGATCAGCGGCGCCGCCCCGGCCGACCGGGAACTCCTGCCCGACCGGCCCGGCGACGACGTGCGCTGGGTGCCGGCCGGCAGGCTGACCGACGGGGTGCGGGCACTGCCCCGTCCGCGCGGCGGCGCGCTCGCCTGGGTCGCCGGTGAGGCGGGGGAGGTGCGGGCGATCCGCCGGGTGCTGCTCACCGATCTCGGGGTGGCCCGTGACGACCTGCGCGCCGCGGCCTACTGGAAGGCCGGAGTCACTTCCGACGACGTCGACGCCCAGGCCGCCCAGCGCTACGACGACGCCGTGGCGGCGGGCCGGGACGTCTCCGATCCCGACGTTCTGGAAGACCTCGCCCTGGGCTAGTGCGCCCCTGGCCGCGCTCAGGGTGACGAGGCGCCTGCCGCTAAAGTGCCCATTCATGCACCTGGCGTGACCACGGGTGGGGTGGGGAGTGGCGGGTTCACCAGATCGGCGCGATGTACCGGACGTCGTTCGCGACGTCGTGGCGTTGGCTGGCGGCAGCGGTAGCGGCAGCGGTAGCGGCAGATGGTGGTGGTGGGGAGCGCGCCCGGTCGTCTCGGCACCGGTCGTGTCCGACGAGCTCGCGGCGGCGGTCGCGGCCGCGGTGCCCGGCGCCTGGGTGGTGCGGATGCCGCCGGCCGACGACCTGCGCGTCCAGGACGCGATCGACGAGGCGCTGCGCGGGGCGGGCACGGCGGCTCCGGACACACGGCGGTACGACGATCTCACCGCCGCGCTGCGGCGACCGGCCGGAGCCGGCGGTGGATCGGGCGGAGCCGGCCGTGGGCCGGGCAGCGGAGCCGGTGCGGCAGAGGATCTCCTCGACCGGCGGCGGATCGCCGCGCGGCGGGAGCGGTGGAAGCACGCGGTGGAGCCGGTCGTCCTGCTGTGGCTCGGTCTCGCGAGCCTGGGCGCCTCCCTGATGAGCGCCGCCGACGTCAGGGAGTTCGGCCAGGGGGACCTCGCGTACAACCTCGGCGCCGTCTGCCTGTGCACAGGCATGCTGCTCATCGCCGCACGGCTGCTCGCGGGGCTGTGGCGACTGGCCCGTGGCGGCATCCGGGCAGTGCCGACGGAACAGGAACTGGCACAGGCGCTCCTGCGTGACCTTCGGTACGACGCGCGCCGCTTCTTCCCCACCGGCTGGTTCCGCGCACGTGACGTGCCGGGGCGCCTGCCGGTCCTGCTCGTGGCCACGCCCGCGGACGGCAGGCGGCCGGTCCTGCTCGACGAGTACCTCCGCTGGCATTCCCCACGGCTGCCCCGGTGGATGTGGTGGATCGTCGCTGCCGCTCGCCGGCCCTCGGCGATCGTCGTGACCGACCATCCGATGCCGGTGACCGTGGACCAGCAGATCCGTGCCGTGTGGCGGCGACGCGCGCAGGGCCGTTCCTGGCTGCGGGCGCGTCGCAGGGCCCTGCGAGGCCTGCCCGCGGCCGTCGTGACCTGGTGGAACAGCCTGCCGGGCCCGGCATGGCGGCGGCCGGGGGCCGCGGCGGGGGCCGCGGCGGGGGCGGTGGTTCGCCTGCGCTTCGCCAGGCGCTGCCGTGCCCGGCTGGCCGGCGGGTTCCTCGCGTTCCTCGCCCTTGCCTGGCCGCGGCGGGCCCGACCGCGGCTGCGCCGGCTGACCGCGTATGCCCTCGTGTCCGTCCTGACGGCGACGGCGCTGTACATCCAGCGCAGCCCCAGCCAGCCCTACTGCCTGCGGCCCATGGCCGGCTCGGAGCAGGACCTGTCGACCGACAGCGCCGGGGACGAGTGGATCGGCTACCGGACCTGCCTCGGCTGGAGCCAGCTCGCCGGGAACGTCGCCGGCGGGGCGGTGTCCGCCGTCGCCGACCGGCTCGCCGTGCGCCAGCCGGGCCCCGACGACACTCCCGACCTCTTCGACGAGAACCTGATCTACCGGGAGAACAAGAGAGTGCGACAGCTGGCCGGCGCCCAGCGCCCACTCGTCACGGTCGCGCTGATCACCTCTCTCACCTCCGCCGCCCCCACCAGGGCGATCCGGTCGGTGGTGGCCGAGCACGAGGGCCTGGCCGGCGCCTACGCCGCACAGCGGCGGATAAACAGCGCGCGCAGCACCCACCTGCCGTACGTGCGTCTCGCCATCGTCAACACCGGCGACCTCACGGTCCGCCCCGGCACCGAGACCGCCATCGGCAGACATCTGGAAACCCTGGCGAAGAAGCTGCGGCAGCTCGCCGCGGACCCGACGCTGGCCGCCGCCGTCATCACCGTGAACAGCATGGCGCAGGTGCAGGACGCCCTGGGCGCGTCGCTCGGCGCCGCCGGTGTCCCGATGATCAGCCCGACGATGAGCGCGGACGGATTCGGGGAGCCTCTCGCCCGCGCCGTCGGGCGCGACGACGACCTCGCCACGGCCGCGCCCGGCACCTCCCCGGCTGGTACCTCCTCGCCCGGTTCCTCTTCGCCCGGCGCCTCCCTGACCGGTGCCGCGCTCCTGAGCGCGGCCGCGGGCGCGGTGACGCCCCGCCCGCAGCCGATGTTCTTTCAGATCAACTCCACCAACGACGACCAGGTCCAGCTGATCTACGAGTACGCCCGCAACCGGAACGAGCCGCTGGCCTTCTTCTTTCCGGTCACCGACGCATCGCGGACCGAGCCGGCCGCCGACGATCTCTATCTGACCTCGCTGTACTGCGACGTGTGGCGGCGGCGCCCGTCGTCACACGTCCAGGAGCTCTCCGGCGGGTCCGCAGGTCCGGGGAAGGCGCGGTCGACCTGCCCGCCAGCGCCCGTGGCGGTGGCAGACCCGAGCCCGGCCGCACCGCAGGTGCCGGTCTCCCTCGTACCGTGGTCGTCGGACCGGCCGCTCTCCGAGACCGCCCGCGTCGCCTGCCCGCCGGAGACACCCGACGTCCAACCCCGAGTGGCTTCGGCTTCAGGTCCGGGCACGGTTACGGCTACGGAGGAGACGTCCGGTGCTGGGCGCCCTGTGGTCTTCTTCGGCGGGCGGTACACGGATTTCGCCGAGTTCGCCCAGGCACTTCGTCTCGCCTGCGGATCCAGGATGCCGCAGGTGGCGGTCTCCGACTCCGCGGGGCGTTTCCTGGCGGACCGGGAACTGGCCCGCCACGTGCCGCACGGCGTGCAGGTGCTCATCGCCTACCGTGGCCGCACGCTGACCTGCGCGGGAATGGCCGGCGCCGGTGACGCCGGCGCCGGCGCCGGCGGACAGCAGCTGGACTTCTACGACGACATCCGCGCCTACCTGGGCCGCTGCGCGGGGCCGGGAGCCCATCCGGAGGACCGCTGGCTCGCCGGCGGATGGGCAGCGTTCAGCTACGACTCACTCCTGCTGATCAACGACGCGTTGATACGAGCGGGTGTTCCGCCCACCGCGTCGGACGCCCGCGGACGGATCCTGGGCTGCCTGCGCGGCCCGGCGGCCGGAGCCTGCACCAGCACCGACTACCCCGGCGTCTACGGAACCATCCAGCTCGACGGCAACGGTGTCGGCCGGCCCCCCGCCGTCCTGCTGCGGGTCGAGGACCTCACCACCGCCTTCGACTCGCCCAGTCAGGTGAGCGTCGTGGGTACCTGTGCTCCCACGGCGGCACCGTGCGACGCCCGTTTCCCGGCGGACGTCCGGTAGCGGCAGCCGGGTGCGCACGGCGTCATGGCCGCGTGTCGGCCAGGTTCTGGACCGGCGGCGGTGTCGGCACCGACGCCGATGCCGACGCAGCCGCAGCCGCCACCGACGGCGATGCTGGCGGCGGTGTGGGCACGGTTGTGGTTTCCGGGCGGTTCGGGCGCAGCAGGAGGCCGGCACCCGCCGCGGCGAAGGACAGCGCCGCCATCAGCCAGTAGATGTGCTCGTAGGGCGTGAGGGGATCGCTCCCGGCGCGGCTCTCGAGGAGCATCGCCAGTGCCGCGATGCCGAGGGCACCGCCGATCTGGCGGGCCGCGATGTTCAGGCCGACGGCGGCGGCGAAGCGGGTCGGGTCGACGGACAGCGCCGCCGCACTCGACGAGCCGACGGAGATCGCGCCGATCCCGAGGCCCAGGCCGAACCCGCCGGGCAGCCACACAGTGAGGAAGCTCGGCTCGGCCGGGAGCCACAGCGCGAGCGCGCCGGCCGTCGCCGCCAGCGTGAGCGCGCCGGCGACGACGAGCACCCGCGGTGACGCCTGCCGCTTCGATCGGCTGATCGTGAACCCGACCAGCGCGGAGAACACGGCTCCCGGCGTCATCGCGAGCCCGGCGCGCAGCGCCGAGTAGCCCCAGACGCTCACCAGGAACAGCACGCCCAGCAGCAGCGACGCGAAGAGGAACGCGCCGAACAGGGCGGAGACCGCGTTCGCGGCCGCGTAGGTGCGGTTGCGCCACAGGCCGACCTCGATCGCCGGGCTCGGATGGCCCGCGGACCGGCCGATGGCCGCCAGTGTCGCGGCGGCGCCGCCGACCAGGCAGGCGAGCGTCGCCGGGTCCGCCCAGCCCCACCGCTCGGCTTCCGTCAGCCCGAGGACGAGGGCCGCGATCCCACCGGTGAGCAGTGCTGTCGCCGTGGCGTCCGGGAAACGTCCGCGCTGGGCGGCGGCCGTCTGGGGGCGCGCTGGGGTTGGAGTTGGGGCGGGGGCGGCGGTCGGCAGCTGCCGGGCGCGGGCGAGCAGCCAGATTCCGAGCGGCACGTTCACGCAGAACAGCACCCGCCAGCCGACGGCGTCGACGAGGACTCCGCCGGCCACCGGCCCGAGGACCGCCGCGAGACTGGCCGAGGCGCTCCACAGCGCGATCGCCGCCGCCCGGCGTTCCGGTGCGGTGTCGGCGAGCACGATCGCGAACGACGCGGGGATCAGCAGTGCCGCGCCGACTCCCTGGGCCGCGCGGCCGACCAGCAGGGCCGCGAACACCGGGGCGACGGCGACGAGCAGCGACGCGGCCGTGAACACGGTGGCGCCGATGAGGAACAGCCGCCGGCGGCCCAGCACGTCGGCCAGCCGCCCGGCGGGTGCGAGCAGCGCCGCGAGGGGGATCGCGTAGATCGTGACCACCCAGGACACGGACGTCACGCCGACCTCGAAGTCGTGCGCCAGGTCCGGCACCGCGAGGTTGGTGATCATCGCGTCGAGGAAGGCGAGGAACGAGCCGCCGCAGGCGAGCAGGAGCGGCGTCCGTGCGGATGGGGGAGCAGGGGCTCGGGAGCTCATGGCGGCAATTTAGCGACCGAACGTTCGCACTTCAATAGCGAACGATCGATCGCTATGCTGATGGCCGCGGCGGGCTCCCGCTCCGCCGTCGCCGTGCTCGACACGTGCTTGACACGGTCGCGCGGCGTCCCTGAGGTGCGCCGCGGGGAACTCCGGCCGAAGACCTTCTCGACGCAGACGGGAACGTGAGGCAGCAATGAGCGACGACCTCAGCGAGGCGGGTGCGCAGATGGCTGGTGACCA
>NZ_FAOZ01000066.1 GCF_001536285.1 Parafrankia irregularis
GGCCAACCCACCGGACCGGGCAATGGCGGCCAACCCGCTGGGCCCGGTAACAGCGGCCAACCCACCGGACCGGGCAATGGCGGCCAACCCGCTGGACCGGGCGGCACAGGCACAGGACCTTCCGGTACCCCGGAAGACGGCGGGAAGCAGCCCTCGCCGCCGAGTATCACCGGGCTGACGCTGGACGGGAAGCCGCAGAACGTGCCCGGCGGCTGGCACCTCGTGGACGTCAGCGGCGAACACACCCTGCGCGGAGAGATTCAGGGTGAACTGCCGTCCGGCACAGCCATCGCCATTGTCAGCCGTGCTCCGCGCGACGGGAAGCACTACCTGCAGTACTATCGTCTGACCGCGGGCGGGTTCGAAGCGGTCATGAGTAACGGCTGCGGGACGAACCTCTACAACGGGGCAGCGGAGACGTTCGACATCCTGCTCGTCGAGTCGCCGACGGCCGACCAGCTTCCGAATCTCTGGAAGCCGCCGCCCTGCCCTCGGCCTTCGCTCTCGGACTCCGACTGGGCGCGGATCGCTCCCTCGGTCGTCCTCAGGTCGTTCACGATCGCGCGCGACCTGCCGGCCGACACTCCGGGCCCCAGCAGCCCGGCCCCGTCGCGCCCTGCGGCCACACCGACGTCGCCGATGTCGCCGATGTCGCCGCCGTCGACCGGCTCGCGGGCTCCCACGCCGCCGACGCCGCGCACCCCGGCGGCCCCCAGATCGACAGGGGGTGGCGGGGCATGACATCGGCCGGGATCTGGGTGGCGGCGCTGTCCGTCGTGCTCGGGGCGGCAGGCTCCGCGCTGCGCTACCCGGGCCTGGTCGGACTGGCGGCGGGCTTCGGGATGGCACTCGTCGTGGCCGTGCTCGCCGTCGCCGGGCGCGACGGGCTGGCTGTCACGCTCCACAGTCACGCCTCCGTCACCCGCGACGACCTGGTGACGGTCACGGCCACGGCGCAGAACCGGCGTCGGCGTGTCCGCCCGGGTGGCCGGCTGGATGTACCGAACGGCCTCGCGCCGATCGTCCTGCCTGTCCAGCGGCTGCGACCTGGCCGGATGGTGACGGTGAGTACCCGGATAGTGGCGACGCGACGCGGGGTGTGGGGGCTGGGACCCGCGGTGTCTGTTCGCCGGGACCCGTTGGGGTTACTGGCCAGAACTCGCCTGGTCGGTGAGCAGACGACCCTCGTCGTTCGGCCGCGTCGGTACGAGATCGAGCCACTGGCCTGGTCACACCACCAGCGGTCCGACGGGAGCGCGCGCTCGCTTCCCCGGCCAGGACTGGCGGAGTTCGAGACGCTGCGCGAGTATGTGCCGGGCGACGACACCCGGCGGGTGCACTGGCCGTCGTCGGCACGTACCGGCACGCTGCAGGTCCGTACTTTTGTCGACCCCACGACGGCCGCGGCCTTGGTGCTCCTCGATACGCGGCGTCTCGCCTACACCGAGGGCGCGGCGGGGGACGCCGCGTTCGAGGACGCCGTCGAGGTCGCCGCGTCGGTCGCGCACGCGTACGCAGGCCACCGCCTGCCGGTACGGCTGCGTACGACGGGCGGACTGGCCTGGCCCGTCGGCGGCTCGACCGGGCGGGAGGAGGATCTGCTCGACCAGCTTGCCGCGTTGTGCGTGCAGGAGCCGCGCCCAGGAGACGCCGCCGGCTCGAGCGACCCGACCGGTCTGGCGGACGCGCTCAGGGCCCTGCGCCGCGGCGACGCCCAGAAGACCAGCGCGTTGCTCGTCGTCGTCACCGGCGTACGTGCCTACGAGGCCCCGATGGTGGCAGGCGGCCACCGGACCGGCCCGGTCATCCTGATCCGGACGGGCGCAGCCCGGCCAGACGCGCGCCTGGAGCCGGGCGATGGCGGCGGCGATCCGGTGGCGACGATCAGCCTGGACCGGGCGGCCGATCTCCCGGATCTGTGGCGCCGCCTCGACGAACTGACGTCGGGACGGATGCGGTGAGCCGCGACGCCGGGGCCATCGCCGTGGTCGCCACTGCGTCGCTCACAGCCGCTGCCGGATTTCTGCCCGCCGTGGGCGGCCAACCACGGCCGGTTGGCCTGATCTTCGTCTGCGCGGTCCTCGCGGCGTTGCTCGCCGCGGCGCCGTGGCCATCGGGTCCCGCCGGCTGGCTGGCCGTGCCGACGTCCGTGCTCGGCTGGTTCACGATCAGCCTGGGCGTCCTGTACGGGGTACCGGACGGGCCGGACCTGCGCGACCTCGCGGTTGCGTTGGCGCAGGGCCCAGCGGATCTGATCTCCCAGGCAAGGAGCTCCGGTGGCGGTCGGGCCAGTCTCGCTGTCGTACCGTCGGCCCTGGTCTGGCTCGCGTCCGCGACCGGGACGGCGCTGACGCGCCGAGCCACCGGCGCTCTTACTCCGTTGCTGCCCGCGCTTGCGGTGGCCGTGGGAGCGAACGTACTGGCGTTCCGGCACACGGGATGGCAGGTGGGCGCCGCGGCCGGCGTCGTCGCGCTGACGGCGGTTTTCCTGCTCGGGCACCGTGACCAGCGGAATCCAGGCGTACGGCCGCGGCCGACTGACGACTCGCGGCCCACGAGCCGGCGGCGGGCGCTGGCTGCCGTGGCGCTGGTCGCCGTTCTCGGCGGCGCGGCTGTGACGGCGGGCCTCGCTGTCGGCCCGCTCGGCGGGCGCGCGGTCGACCCCGCCGTCGGCGGGTGGGCCACCGCGCCCAGCGGCCAGCTCCCCGACGACGAACCGAGCGGCCGGGCGTCGCCCACTCGCCAGCAGAGCCCCGGCGACAAGCCATCCGCACCGCCCACGGTGAACTCGATTTCTTCCCGGAGCGCGCGCGAACGAGCAGTACGGCCAGCACTGTTCCTGCTGGCCCTGTTGCTGGCCCTGTTGTTGGCACTGCTGCTGGCGTTCGTGGCAATGGCGGTGCTTGTTCGGGTGACACGCCGTGCGCGGCGCTGGTGGCGGCGTACACGCGGAGGTCCCGCGGCTCGGCTGCTGGCCGCCTGGCGCGACACCGTCGAGGCGCTGGGCCGGGCCGGCCTGCCCGTCGGCGCCGAGCTGACCATCGGTGAGCTTGTCGACGGCGCGGTCGCCCGGGCGGGGTCGAGCCTTGGCGGTCCGCTGCGCGCGCTGGCCGGGCTGGCCGGGCCAGCACTCTACGACCCCGCCGCCGCCGTTGATGACATGCGGGCCAGCACGGCCTGGCGGCACCGAGACGCCTGCGTGACCGCGCTTCTCGCCCACACGCCCCGGGCCGCCCACACGCGGCCGCCCGGCCCGCCCGGCGAGACCGGGTCGGCGGTCGGTTCACGGCGCCGGCCGCCGGCCGCCCGTTGACGACAGACAGCGACAAACACACGAAGTACGGGGGATGGAATGCGCGCGGGTGACTTCGTCACGGCGTTCGACCGGATTGTCGCCAACATTGACCAGGTGGTACAGGGCAAGCCAGATCAGGTGGAACTCGCCGTCACCTGCATGCTGGCCGGCGGGCACCTGCTCATCGAGGACCTGCCCGGCGTCGGCAAGACGTTGCTGGCCCGGTGCCTGGCTGCCAGCGTCGACGCCGAGATGAAACGAATACAGTGCACGCCCGACCTGCTGCCCAGCGACATCACCGGGACGGACGTCTATCTGCCGGGAACGGGTGGGCAGGAGTTCCGGCCGGGACCGGTGTTCGCGAACGTCGTGCTGGCGGATGAAATCAACCGCGCCACCCCGCGGGCCCAGTCGGCCCTGCTGGAGGCAATGGAGGAACGACGGGTCACCGTCGGCGGGATGACCCGTCCACTGCCGGACGTGTTCCTCGTCGTCGCGACCCAGAACCCGGTCGACATGGACGGCACCTATCCTCTTCCGGAGGCACAGCTGGACCGGTTCCTGATGCGGATCCGGATGGGCTACCCCGACTTCGACGCCGAGAAGCGGGTGCTGGCCGCCAAGGTCGACGGCGGATCGTCCAGCGCGACAGACGTGCCTGTGAGCGAGGTTCTGGGCCGCGGCACGCGGGGCGGGAGGAAACAGGATCCCCGGCCGGTGCCGGCCGTGACGACTGCGGCGCAGGTGCTCGGGCTCATCGATCTGGCCCGCCGGACCAGGGTGTCCGACGCGGTCTATGCCTACCTGCTGCAGGTCACCCGGATGACCCGCGCGCTGGTGGCCCGGCCCGCCGCGCAGCCTGCCCGGTCCTCGGTGGGCGCCGGCCAGGGACAACGAGGCCGACGAGACGGCCCCCCGGGCCGTGACGCGGTCGCGCCGCCGCCGGCGTTGGCCGGCTGCCTCGCCCTTGGCGCAAGCCCACGCGCCAGCGTGGGCCTGCTCCACGCGGCCCAGGTCCTCGCTCGACGCTCAGGCCGCGACCATGTGTGGCCGGACGACGTGAAGCGGCTTGCCGTCCCGGTCCTCTCGCACCGGCTGTCGCTCTCCTCGGCCGCCGTTCTCGGGGGCCACCGCGCCGAGGACATCGTCGAGAAGGTGCTCGCGGCTGTCGCCGTCCCGCGCGGCTGAGTCCGTCGCGACCGCGACCGCGACCGCGACCGGCTTGTCCCGGCGGAACCGATGGCGGACTGTGGACGCGGAAAGGCCCAGCGGGCCCAGCCGGCCAGGTTCGGGTCCTCCGCTGCCCAAGATGTTTCCGGGCGAGTCCTCCACAGCGGGCCAGTCAAAGTCCGCGCACATCAATGTGCGTCGCAGAACTTCTACGCGGTTCGCCGGAGCGGGTGATTCCCCCAGCAGACTCGTGGTCGCCGCCCGGAAAACACACGCGGGATGACATGGACGTACCGGGAGATGCCGTGTTAATCTTCGGCCGAAGAGCCGCCCGCCTGATGCGGGCGACCTCTGGGTATCTCGGCTCACCTAGGTGAGATCGCGCGCGCACGCCATTCCTATGGGGCGGCGTCGCGCCCACGAAGTTGGGGGGCTTCGTGCGAAGAAGACTTCGCGGCATGTCACGCCTGCTCCAGCCCGATGCGCCGACTCACGGCCGGGTACCGGCCAATCCTGGTTGACCTCATCCGCCGCCCAGGTGCTGGCGTGCCGTCTGAACTCCACTGCCGGCCGTGCGCCTGATCATGCGCCGGCCGGCCATTGCGATCCGCGAAGGGTACTGGTCGCGGTCGATTTTCCGAGTCGCGGGCACCGTTGAGAGTCGCGAACCGAAAATTATTTACATGAAAGCCATAGGTGGCCGATGATCGAACCTGGTCTGACCGAGCGGGAACTCCAGATGCTCGCGGCGCTGTTCGATACACCCGAACGTGCCGACAGCCTGCTGCGGGATGCCGGATTCCCGGTCGCCCGTATCCCGACGATGCAGGGGTACGCGGTCGCCGAGTACTGGCGCGCGGTCGCCAGGCTGGTTGACAACGGAGTGATGCCGGATGGGCGGCTCAATATTCTGACCGCAGCCTCTCGACAGTTCCCGGCAAATGAGACATTCGCCGCGTCGAGTGGCGGCGTACAGACTCCTGGGCCGCTGTCACAGCCGCAACCGACGAACTCGCCCGACCGTTCGACAGGGTCATCCTCTACCGGCAGGTATCCACCTTCGGTTGGCGGCGGCGGCCTTCCACCCAGGCCGAGCTTCGGCTGGCCAGTGATCGCCGCGTCGATCGTTGTCGCGGTCCTCGTGATCGTGGGGGCAACGCTGGGCGTGGCAGGCCTGATCGGTGGGGGCTCCGACGACACGCCGCCCGGACCTGCTCAGTCGGCTTCGGGTGATCTGCCGGACAGCCAGGCACCCGTCCCCGAGCCCCCGTCGTCCGGGCCCGGCGTGCTACCCAGCCCCAAGCCCGTGACATCCACGCCGTCCGGCTCGGGCACGCCGGCGTCCTGCGAGCCGCCCGCGATGGACGCCAGCACGGTGACCGCGGCGCCGGTGGTCGAGCCCGGCAGCGTCCAGGGACTGACGGTGGCGTCGGCTTCCTACCGGCTCCAGGTCGAGTTCGACAACGCCAACATCACGCTCGCCGTCGATATCTCGGGGACCATCCCGGCTGGAAAGCATCTGATCATCGTCGCCCGCGGTCTCCCGAACACCCAGGACAAATCCGGCGCGAAAGGCGCCGACGTCGACTTCTACCGCGACAACTACCCGCTCCCCGGGACCGGCTGCCACACCTTCCAGAAGGCACGGCTCGGCTACGCGGGAGCCGCAGGCCTCACCTACCGCTTCCGCGTCCTGCTCGTCGGCCCGGAAATCGACCAGTACATCGCCACCCGGCGAGCCGACCCCTCCTACGCCACGCGCGGCATGACCAAAACCGCGCTGACCCAGAGAGGCGCCCAGGTCGTCGGTGGATTCGATATCGTGAGCGCTCGCTGACACGAGATCGAACCGCGGCCGGTCGGCCATCACCGACGCGGTGCCGGCCGACGCCCGGGCGGGGGATCCGACCCGGCAGGTCGCGGGACCAGGAGCTGACGTCGTCTACGGCTGTCCTCCGCGACGCGCGGCGGCGGACAGCCCCCGCTTCGGGTCGGGCGCCTGGGTGGGGCGCTGAGCACACGGCCCGGTGGCACGCCCCCAAATCCATATGATCAACGGCCTGACAGAACCTTACGGAAGGTGGACGAGTGTCTTGCCGGTATTAGCGCCGCGCATCATGGCCAGGAAGGCTTCGACGGTTTTGTCGATGCCTTCGAGGATGGTCTCTGCGGTACGCAGCGAGCCGTCTTGCAACCAGTCGGTGGCCTGTTGGATGTAGTCGGTGGCGATGTCGTAGTGGTCGCCGACGTTCATGCCGCGCAGGGTGATGCGTTTACCGATGGCAAGCGGCAGGTTGCTCGGGCCGGGTGGGGGTTCGGCGTTGTTGTAGATGGAGATCGCACCGCACAGGGCGATGCGCCCGTGCTGGTTCATCGTGCCGAGCGCGGCTTGGAGGTGGTCGCCGCCGACGTTGTCGAAGTAGACGTCGATGCCTTCGGGTGCGGCCTTGGTGAGCTGGCCGGGTAGGTCGCCTGCCCGGTAGTCGAGCCCGATGTCGTAGCCGAAGTCCTCGACGAGGCGCCGGGCCTTGCCGGGGCCGCCGGCCGAGCCGATGACCTTGGCAGCGCCCAGGCGCCTGGCGATCTGGCCCGCGACTGACCCGACTGCGCCCGCGGCGGCGGAGACGAAGACGACGTCGCCTTGTCGGACCGGGGCGATGTGGGTGAGGCCGGCGTAGGCGGTGAGCCCGGTCATACCCAGCACGCCAAGGTAGGCCTGGGCGGGGGCGAGCCGGGTATCGAGCACCTCGACGCCGGCGGGGAGCAGCGCGTACTCGCGCCAGCCCAGGAAGTGCGACACGGTTGACCCGACCGGCACGTTGTCGGCTCCGGAGGCGACAACGGTCCCGACCGCGTGGCCGGTCATTGCCTCGCCTAGCTCGAACTGTGGGATGTAGGACTCACCTTCGTCCATGCGCCCGCGCATGTACGGGTCGACGGACAGCCAGTCGTTGCGGACGAGGATGTAACCCGGTCCGGGGTCGGCGACCGTGGTGGTGACGGACACGAAGTCGGTCGGTTTGGGTTCGCCGATCGGGCGGGCGGCGAGATGCCAGGCACGGCTGGAGACGGGCATGGGAGACCTCCTGGGTCGCACGGGGAGGAAGACGGCATGGGGCGAAAGGGAGAGGGCGGTGCGGGTTCAGCGGGAGCCCAGGAGGAACATCGGCGGCTCCCGGTCGGTGCGGGCGCAGTGTTCGGGGAAATGCGGCCAGGCCGTGTCGGCCGTCTTCCACAGTTCCGTCTTCGCGGCGCCGGATACCTCGCGCGCGTGCAGGGTGCGGGTGATGGCACCCTCGCGCACCTCGACGAGCGGGTGCGCGAGCAGGTTGCAGTCCGTCATGGCCCCTGGTGGGGCCACCCGGGACAGGGTGAAAATGTGGTGGGGCGTTCGGTCGACGTCGTTAGTACTTGGTGCTGTGAGCCCGGGTTGCAGTCGGACGCTGGAGGCCGCCTTCAGGCACCCGTGACTGTTGCTGCGAGCACGTGACTCAGCTTCTTCTTCGCCTGGTCGGTCTCCCCGGACGTCCCGCCTGACACACGGTGGGAGGTGGCCAGTGGAGACACTCGTCGAGCGGTGCGCCGGTCTCGACATCGGCAAGGCCGACGTGAAGGCCTGCATCCGGATCCCCGGTCCGGGGAAACGCCGCCGGCAGGAAGTCCGCACGTTCGCC
>NZ_FAOZ01000067.1 GCF_001536285.1 Parafrankia irregularis
GGCCCGCTGGTACACCCCGGGCACGGGGACGTTCGCGAGCCGTGACACGGCGAGCCTGCCCATCAGCGGGACCGCGGCGGCGAACCGGTACACCTACGCCGCGGCGAACCCGCTGACCTACAACGACCCCACCGGCTTCTCCATCTGGGGCAAGGCGTTCAGATCGGCTTTCTCCGCCGTCAGAAGGGCAGCGGCGCCGGCCCCGCCGGTGTTCCGGCCACCCATGGTCCTGAAGCCGGCGGCGCAGCGTCAGTGGGTCCGGGAGGCAGAGGACAAGTTCTGGGCCGGTGTCAACGCCGCTCTCGCCTTCCGGCGGGCTGGGGTCAAACCAGTGCCCGCGCAGCCCGCGCCGTTGAGCGCGGAGGCGCAGCGGCAGATCGCCTCGATGGGAGCGGACAAGTTCTGGGCTGGTGTCAGGGCCTCCCTCGCCGGGGTGAAACCACCAGCCCCCGCCCCTCCGCGACCCCCGGCGCTGAGCCCGGAGGCGCAGCGGCAGATCGCCTCGATGGGAGCGGACAAGTTCTGGGCTGGTGTCAGGGCCTACCAGGCCGGGGTGAGGCCGCCCGCCGCCGCGAAGCCGGTAGTCAAAGCGAAACCCGCCCCGGCCCCGGCCCCGGCGAAGAAGGACTGCGGCTTCCTAGGCCATAAATGCTACGGCGACGCCCTCAAGGGCGGCACCAAAAAACTCGGTAGCGCCGCCGTCGGCGTCGTCAAAGACGGCATCTCCTACGCCAAGGCCCACCCAGTCGAGACCGCCCTCACCATTGGCACGATCTTCGTACCCGAGGCCGCCGTCGTTCGTGGCGGCGTCGCCCTCTTCCGCGCCGCTTCCACTGCATCCAAAGCGACCCGCGCCGTCGAAGTCGCCGGCGGCGCCGTCAGAGCCGACCGGGCCGTCGAAGCCTCCGGTGCCGCTGGCAAGGTCGTCCGTAGCTGCCACAGCTTCGACGGCAACACCCACGTCCTGATGGCGGACGGCACTACCCGGAAAATCTCCGACATCAAGGTCGGTGACAAGGTCTGGGCCACCAGCCCCGAAACCGCCCAGACCGGCCCCCGCACCGTCACCGCCCTCATGACCGACACCGGCGACAAACACCTCGTCGCCATCACCGTCGCTACCCCCACGGGCCCCGCCACCCTCACCGCCACCGACCACCACCCGTTCTGGGACACCACCGACCACGAGTGGACCGAGGCCGAGGACCTCAACCCCACCGACCGGCTCCAAACCCCCACCGGTGCCATCCCCGTCACCACCACCCGCACCTACCAGGAAACCCACAGCGTCTACAACCTCACCGTCGACGACCTCCACACGTACTATGTCCTCGCCGGCAAGACACCGGTACTTGTACACAACGCCAACTGTCCGGTCTCAGTCAATGACGCTGGGCGCTACGCCGATCTGAGGGGGGTGGTGGGTGATGGGCTTGAAGCCCACCACATTCCTCAAGATGCACTTCATTTCGCCCCAAAGGCTGATGGAGGGGCAATTGTAATGAATCGTGCTGACCATATGCTGACTCGAACTTGGGGTTCGAGGGGCGTAGCTAGCCTGGCGACGGATTCTGGACTTTCGTTCCGTGAGGTTCTCGCCAGGGATATCTGGGATCTTCGAAGGATCGGGCAGCAGCAGTACAGTGATCCCAGCTATTTTAACTCCGGAATTAGAGATCTACTGTCCTTCTATCGGGGTTCCGGACAGCTCTAGGGGGAGATTTTAGATGCTTCGTGAATCGGTCATGGAAGTTGTTGGGAGAGGGCCACTACCTGCGGAGGCGGATGCCACTCAAGAGGCAGTAGAGGTCATCGAGAATCTCCTGAGAAAAATTCCAGAACCAGTGACCGATGAGGAGGCCCAGGAGCTTCTTGGAATGTTCGGTCCAGATGGATGCTTTGGGCTTGCCTGGTACGTTCTGCATCTAATTGAAAGTGCGCCAAATGCTCTAAATGCAAAATATGAGAAGAATTCTCAAAATGAATGGGTAAAATTGCTCGAAGAGCGTCGTTTGGATCGATCTGGCCCAGTTTAGTACGGCGCTCGGTGTGGCGGATGGACCTGCCGTCCGACGACTGACTCGATGTCGTCAGACGGCAGGTCCAGTCCAGGTTGCGGTCGGGTAGCCCCCTCAGTGCCAGTCTCGGGTGAGACGCCCTGAACGAGAGTGTCCGATGACCGGTGGATCGGGTCGTGGCGGTTGGTGATGGGTTAGTTGGTGGTGGTTGGGGTGAGGCGGCCCTCGAAGGTGATCGCGAGGGCGTTCAGCGCGGGCTTCCATCTGATCATCCAGCGGGCCCGGCCACGGCCGGTGGGGTCCAGGGCCCGGGTGACCAGGTACAGGCACTTCAACGCGGCTTCCTCGCTGGGGAAGTGACCGCGGGCACGGACAGCACGCCGGTAGCGGGCGTTCAGTGACTCGATCGCGTTCGTCGTGCAGATCACCTTCCGGATCTCCACGTCGTAGTCGAGAAACGGGATGAATTCTTCCCAGGCGTTGCGCCACAGCCGGATGATGGCCGGGTAGCGGTCGCCCCAGGTCTCGGTGAAATCAGCGAAACGTGCCTCGGCCGAGGCCACGGTCTGAAGCTGCCCCGGTTTCGTTCACAGGTAGGGCTTTGAACGGTTATGCGGCGTTATCGTACTCGTAGTAGCAGGTTTCGTGTTCGTGGGGGCTGAGGTATCCGTTGGTGGAGTGGCGGCGGCGCCGGTTGTAGAAGCCTTCGATGAAGTCGAAGATCGCGGCCCGGGCCTGGTCGTGGGTAACGAAGGTGGTGCGGTCGAGAAGTTCGCATTCGAGCGTGGCGAAGAACGACTCGGTGACCGCATTGTCATAACAGTTGCCGGCGGATCCGACGGAGCGCTTTACCTGCTGCCCGCGGCAGATCTTCGCGAACTCCCGAGACGTATATTGCGTTCCCTGGTCGGAGTGGTGGATCACTCCCGGTTCGGGGCGGCGGTGACGCAGGGCCATTGTCAGTGCGTCGGCGACGAGTGGGGTCTTCTGCTCGGCAGACATGGACCAGCCCACGATCCGCCGGGAGTACAGGTCGAGGACGACCGCCAGATAGAGCCAGCCCTGCTCGGTCGGGACGTAGGTGACGTCCGCAGTCCAGATCTTGTTCGGGGCCGGGGCGGTGAAGTCGCGTTTGACCAGGTCAGGTAGCAGGTGCGCGGCCCGGTCGGATCGGGTCAGGCTTACGCGTCGGCGCCGGTGAACCCCTTGCAGACCAGCCTGTCTCATGAGCCGGGCGACCCGTTTGCGGCTGACGTGCACTCCGGCGGCGGCCAGGTCGGCGCGCACCCGCGGGGCGCCATAGGTGGCCCGCGACGCCTCATGCACTGCAGTGATCTTCGTGGTGAGGGTCTGGTCGTCCGCGGTCCGGGTGGACCGCCCGCCGCGGCGGCGCCAGGCGTAGTAGCCCTCGCGTGACACACCGAGCACGCGGGCCAGGTCGGAGACGGAATGGTGTGTTTTCTCCGCGTCGATCAGAGCGAACTTCATTTCTGATCGGTCTCCGTCGCGAAGAAAATTGTGGCCTTGCGGAGGATGTCGCGTTCCTCGCGGAGCTGCCGGTTCTCCTTCCGGAGCCGTTTCAGCTCCTCACGTTCCGCCGCACTCAGCTCATCCGCACCGGCGGTTTCCTCGCGGGATGCCTCCCGGACCCAGTTACGGATCGACTGCCCCGTCGGGCCATATTCTTTTGCGAGTTCCTCGGGCATCCGCCCAACCCGAACAAGATCCACCATCTGCTGGCGGAACTCCTCCGTGTAAGGCGGTTTTGATCTCGGCACCTGCACTCCTCCCTGGGGTCATTATCCCAAAGAGCCCAGGTGTGAACAGGATCGGGTCAACTTCACTGGCCACCGACCCCGAAACCGGCCACACCGAACCCCACACCGTCACCAACCTGATCATCGGCACCGGTGACAAACACCTCGTCGACATCACCCTCGACACCCCCGGCCCCGACGCCACCCTCACCGCCACCGACGGTCACCCCGTCTGGGACGAAACCGACCGCACCTGGGTCGACGCCGACCAGCTCACCCCCACCGACCAGCTCACCACCCCCACCGGTACCCTCATCCCCGTAGCCGCCACCCGCGACTACCACCGCACCCAAACCGTCTACAACCTCACCGTCGACACCCTCCACACGTACTACGTGCTCGCCGGCACCACCCTGGTCTTGGTGCATAACTGCGGCAAGAATCAGGGAATCTATGAGTTCGCTGACCAGCTAAACCCTGGGAAGACGTACGTCGGCAAGACCAAGAACTTCATTAATCGGCTCCAGGATCACATCGATAGTGGCCGACTCGGGAGTCGCGAGGACGCTGTCTGCACCCATGGGCGGAACCAATGACGACCTGTTCGTTGCTGAGCACCTCCGAATGGAAGGGTTGCGAAGCCAAGGTGTTGGGCTGTCGAACGAGCTCACCTCTCCTGGTAGAAAGATTTTGGAGCGAAGGCAAGATGCGGAGCTGTATGAACAGCTTCCATTTTGGAGGAGTGGGGCAAGGTGGCGGATTTCTGGCAGATCATTGGGGAAAGTCGAGCTCGGGACGCGAGCGACCTTGAGAGTGCGCTCGATAGGCTGTCCGCCCAGCTCAACGGACTCAGTCCGGCCGAGTTGATGCACTTCGCGGAGCAGCTACGCGAGTCCCTGTATTATCTGGACCGGAGGGAGATTGCAGAGATTCCGGTCAGAGTACCCGGTGGCCTGAAGTTCCCTCAAACAAGTGACCACTTCCTCTATGCGCGCTGTGCCTGCGTCCTGGCCGGCGAGGACGCCTATAATGCTGCGCTGCAGTATGGTGCGGAATTTGAGCGGTTTGTAAAGCCGTTTGTTCAAGAGGCTGAAGGGCTTCTTTATCTAGCCTCCGACCTCTATGAGGAGAAGACTGGAAGAAAGATGGAGGTTGGAAGAAACTTCCCGATCGAATCGATGTCGAACGTGCAGGGGTGGTCTGGATAGGCTCCCGGTGAAATCATTTTTAAATAGGCGTTCCGGAAGTCTCTCTGGATTGCATTTGGCGGGCTTCTGAGGTTTTTGACGGCAACGCTGACGGCACCGCGGTTGGACGCCGGAGCCCCCACGAGAACTCGTGGGGGCTCCGGCGCCTTTGGTGGTCAGCGGACGGCTGCTGCGAGGTGCGGGTCGTCAGGGTCCTCGGGGCCCCGAAGTGCGTCGCCCGGGAACTGGGCGACGCTCACCGACACCCATGGTGATCTCGTCGCGGCGTTCACGACCGCCGGTGCTCTGACCGACAGCCGTAGCTACGACCCGTTCGGTGACCCTGTCGTCGCGGGGAACCCGGCGGTGCATGTCGGGTTCCAGAGCAGCTGGACCGACCCCGACACCGACCGGGTCTCCGCCCAGGCCCGCTGGTACACCCCGGGCACCGGCACGTTCGCCAGCCGTGACACGGCGAACCTGCCCATCAGCGGCACCGCCGCCGCGAACCGTTACACCTACGCCGCCGCGAACCCGCTGACCTACAACGACCCCACCGGCTACTGGTCCATCAAGGGCGCGTTCAAGAAGGCCGCCTCGGTCGTCACCAGCGCGGCCAAGAAAGTGTTCACCACCGTCACCGTCCCCATCGTCCGCAAGGTGATCCAGTGGTTGGCGCCGCCACCCCAGGTCTCGACGTTGACGGCGGCCCCGATCCAGCGCAGCGCGACTCCCTACCGGCCCGCGTACACTCCCCCCGCCCGCCCGAGGACCGTGATCAAACCGGCCCCCGCGTCGCCCCCGGGGCAGAACGCCGAGTTCTGGGCGGGTGTCAGGGCTGCCATCGCGTTCAGGGAGGCCGAGTTCTGGGCGGGTGTCAGGGCCGCCGTCGCCTTCAAGGCGGCCGCGGCGAAACCCGCTGCCAACCCGAAACCCGTTGCGAAGCCGAAACCCGTTGCGAAGCCGAAACCCGCCCCTCAACTCGCCCCGGCCCGGAAAAAGGACTGCGGCTTCCTGGGCCGTAAATGCATCGGCGGCGTGCTCAAAGACGCCGGTAAAGCCACCGCCTCCTTCGTCAACAAACACAAAGTCGACATCGTTCTCACCGCGGCGTCGTTCATCCCCGTCACCGCACCCATCGCCGTCGGTGCCCGTGCCGCCCTCGTCGGCGTCCGCGCCGCCCGCGCCGTCACCACCGCCGCCAAAGCCACCCGCGCCGCCCGACCGCTGCTCGCCGCCGGCCGGGTCGCCACCTCCAGCCGTGCCGCCGCCACCACCGGCCGCGCCGCCGAGTCCGTCGGCAAGGTCGTCCGCAACTGCCACAGCTTCGACGGCGACACCCGCGTCCTCATGGCTGACGGGACGACCCGAAAAATCTCCGACATCAAGGTCGGTGACAAGGTCTGGGCCACCAGCCCCGAAACCGCCCACACCGGACCCCGCACCGTCACCGCCCTCATCACCGGCACCGGCGACAAACACCTCGTCGACATCACCGTCGCCACCCCCACCGGCCCCGCCACCCTCACCACCACCGACCACCACCCCTTCTGGGACACCACCGACCACGAGTGGACCGACGCCGAGGACCTCAACCCCACCGACCGGCTCCAAACCCCCACCGGCGCCATCCCCGTCACCACCACTCGCACCTACCAGGAAACCCACACCGTCTACAACCTCACCGTCGACGACCTCCACACGTACTATGTGCTGGCTGGAGACACACCGGTACTCGTCCACAACGCGCCGCCCGGACCCTGCTCTCTTACTAGTCCTGCCAGCGCGCCACAGATCAGCAGTAAAACGCTCTTTAAAGAGAAAGACGGATTGTTTCGCGTGGACCTAGAGAATGAGAGCCCAGGAAATCCTGGCGCGGCAATCCATCTTCAATTGATGGGACGAAAGGCGGATGGGCTTAAGTACTATTAAAACCCCACCGATGGTAGCTGGATAACGAATAAAGGGGTGGTCCTCTCGTCGAGAATAGCCAAGCAGGTTCCTGGTGGTGTCATCTAAAGGGATTTAAATACCTGGGATTGGAGGCGCCGTGAGGGAAAATTTGTTGATGAAGACGATCTGGCGAGAGTCCAGGGTTCTGCGGCAGGATGAGCTTCCAATGGAACTGCAGGATATTCTCCGGTCTGGCTGGCTTGTCGGACCAGCAGGGTCGTTGCTGTTGAAAGACTTGTTCGGGCCGGGTTGGAGGTCTGACTGGCCGCCAGAGACAGTCGCCCATCATGAACGCGAGGTAAATGACGTCTGGATTCCACCGGACGGACTCCCGCAGGAGCGCAGTCTGTTCCTCTCGGGTGCGGTCTCGCGGGCGCGAAGCTTCGCCCTGCTTGCAATGGAATCCGCTCAAAAATTCGACCCGGGAGATCGTCTCGTCGCCGTTATTTCGCAAGGTATCGATGACGACTACCGCACCCACGGTGCCACGGTAAAATTCTTTACGCGAAGAGGTGAATACCCGCGATTTTACGATGACTTGGAGGGTTACCGCATAGAGGCTATGGCGGTTGTCGAGCCCGAAGATCTTGCTGGCAATGTTGTCCGCCACGTGGACGAATGACAGTATCCCGAACGGCATTCAGTTGCTCCCGCGTTGCCTATCGCACGCTCGCTTCGTGGTGGAGTCGGCCTGGAGCGCGGTGCCGGTGTTGCCACTGGTCCGATTCTCCAGCCGCTTGGCGAGTCGGGTAGGCCGCCGGCGAGGTGCCCTGGTTGGGTCCTGATCATCACAGCGGATGCTCTGCATACCCAGACCGAGACCGCGCTGGCTACTCGGCCGTGGGGCGCACTACGTCCGGGGGGGAAGGCGAACCAGCCCAGCCTCTATGGCCAGCTCACGGCGTTGCCCTCGGGTCAAGCAGAACTACACCTATGACGGTCTGGACCGGCTCGCGACCCGTAACAGTGCGCCGTTCACGTACGCCGGGTTGGAGAAGGAACCGGCGACGGACT
>NZ_FAOZ01000068.1 GCF_001536285.1 Parafrankia irregularis
CTCAGGGTGGCCAAGCAGACGGGCAAGGCGGCTCTACCCAGTACTACCTGGGCAAACAGGGCAGCCTAGGACCCGCTAGGTCACCTGGCAGCCACGAAGAGCACTAACGCGATCCCACTCAGCCCTCACTGAGCAACACGAGTGGAAGACGCACGTGGACACAAAGGCATCGCACGCAGAAGGTGCGGGCAAGCAAGGTGTACCCAAAAACGCGGCGGCCCTCGGCATGGTGTCCGAGGGCCGCCGCAACTGGCTTCGCCTCTGACGGGGATTCAAGCCAGACGGGAGGATCTTTCGATCGCGCACCCGTCTCCAAGGGTAGCAAACCTCAGGGAGATCCGTAAAGCTCCTCGCATACTTTTTAGACCAGCTCGACATCACGCAGACCGATCCCGCGTCAAGCTAGACAGCAACTAAAAGGACATCGGCAGTCTTCGACGTTCGATCTCGACCCAAAAAAGTCCTCGAACAATCTTGCATAGCTCATGCATATTTCAGTCGAGGCACCCAACTCAACCGCACCATTGTTCCCCGCTGTGACCAATATCACATTGAGCCACAAAGTCGCACCCCATCCCTGGGCCGATCCAGCCCGACCTGGGCGGCCCGACGGCAGTCCCTCGAACCATGATCAACTTACTGTCAATGCGATACAACGACACTTGTTGATCTTGCAGGGTGAAGGCCGGGCGGTGTACACCCGGATGGTCGTCGAGCCAGGTATGGTTACCTCCGAAGGTCCCGCCACCCTCGCATGGTGTCCCTCACGTCGTCGGTGAGAGAGAGGGTGCGGGACACGGCCTAGTCCTCTGACGGGGACCCGACATCGAGCCCGACACGAGAAGAGGATTTCGCAAAACCAACAATGAAAAGACCAATGCAACGCGGTGCTCGCACGGGCACCGCGAGATTTCAGCGACCGCAGGATGTGTCGGCTCCTCCGGAGCCTCACGCCCTAGACGGCGTCTCGTCCCCTGTGGCCGCCCCGGTGATCGTGGGGGCGGCGCAGGCGCCCGTCACCGTGCCGGGACGGCGGGACGGACGGCTTACGTGAACGTCACCGCAGGCGGGCTTCTGATCCTGGCCTTCTCCCTGCTCATCGGCCTGGGCGCGGCGTGGATCTGGCAGGCGGCCGGCGCACGCTGGGTCAATGTCATCAGCGCTGGTGCCGGCGCCTTCGCGGCGACGGCCATGCTGATCTTCGCCGGGCTGGACGCGTGGGGAAGTGCCACAGCCGCATCGAGGCAGGGGACCGACGATGCCTGCTATCCGGTCGTCCGCACCTCGTCCGAGTACCTGCGCTGCCCTGGATCGGATCCGTTGCCTTCCCACAGAGGCACTGGCTACCCGTAAGGAGAGGTGGCGACAGTTCAACTGAACAGGGGGTGCGGGGAGGAGCTGGCGCCTCCCCGCACCCTCTGTGCTGCGGACGCTGCCATGTCGAACACGCATCACCTTCCGGCCCGCCGTGGTCAGGCTTGTGGCCTTGAGGGCCTCGGACGTGGGCTGGGGTGGGAAGCGCTGCCGGGTGTCCGCGGGATCAGGTCCCGCGGACACCCGGGGTGGCGTCAGCCGCCAGCGGCGACGGCGCCTCGACCAGGCCTGGTTGAACGGGTCTCAAGTGGTTGCAACACCAGACCCGAAGGGTGTTGCGATGACCGGATCCCGGCGGAACGTCCACAAGCGAGGCTCTGAGCCGCAGGCGGCCAAGCGTGATCACTACCTTCTGCTGATGGCGCTGAGTGCCAGGTGCCAGGGGTAGGTTGTGATCTTGTCGGGGCCGGTGCGTGGGGGGTGGGGTTCGAAGAGGCCCGGGCCGAGCAAGACGGTGATCCCGGCGGCGCGCAGGGTCTCCACGCTGCGGGTGAAGACCGCGTTGGCGGCGAAGGCCTCGTTGATGAAGGGCAGGACTGCGATGGGAACACCCAGCCCGGTGAGTTCGGCTAAGACGCTGAGGGGGTAGGTGTCGGCGATCCCGGCGGCCCATTTGTTGATGGTGTTGTACGTGGCGGGGGCAACGATGACGGCATCCGCGCGGGGGGTTCTGGCTGGTTCGCCCGGGGGCCGGTGGGTGCTACGGACGGGCCGGCCGGTCAGCGTCTCCAGCGCGGGGATGTCGAGGAAGTGTTCGCGGGCGGTGGTGGTAGCGAGAAGCTGGACCTGCCATCCCGCGGTGTGCGCCAGATGCACCAGCCGGCCGACCTGGCCTGCGGGTCCGGCCGCGCAGACGACGAGGTAGAGCTCCCGTGCCTGGGGACTCACGCCGGGAGGCCGATGCGGCGGGCCAGCTGGCGCAGTTGCGGGGTCGGTGACGCGTCTGGCTGTTCCAGGAGTTGTTCGAGGAGCTGGCGTGCGACGGGCCGGCAGCGCACTTCCTCGGGTGCGGTGCGGTCGGCGTGCAGGAGGACGCGCCCGGCGTCCTGGTTGTTGCCGGTCTGGCGGTGGGCTTCGGCCAGATCCAGCAGGTAGTTCGCTTTGCGTTCCTGGGGTAGCCGCGCGATGGCGTCGGCCGGGATGGTGCGGGCGTGGGCGAGAGCTGCGGCGCCCTCGTGCAGGCGGACGAGGGCTGCCAGCCTGTGCAGGGCGACGTTGGTGACACCGAACGCGGTGGTCCGGTGCGCGTAGCGGGGGCCGAGGGTGTGGGCGACGGCGTCTGCTCGTTCGTGCAGGTCAAGGGCGGTGCTGGCGTCGCCGTCGCTCGCGGCGGCGATCTCGGCGGCGAGCAGCAGCATGCCGTAGAGAGACATCAGTTCGTGGTCGCCGGCGAGGTCCGGTTCCATGCGGTCCGCCATGGCGATCAGGACGTCGATGGCCGCGCGGAGCTGACCGAACTGGGTCATGGCTCGGGCGACGCTGCGAGTGGCCCGAGCGAGGCAGATGGTGTCCTCGGACTCGGTCGCGAGGGTGATCGCTCTGTCCGCGGCGAGCCAGGCGACGTCGGTGTCCTCGAACTTCAGCAGCGTGGACGAGGTCAGCCGGTAGGTCATCACGAGATGACGGGTGGCTTCCAGACGGGGCTCGCCGTCGAGGGTGCGGACCGCGGCCTGCGCGTCGCGCATCAGGTCGGGCAGGACACGGCCGATGACAGTGAAGCGCGACGACAGCCAGGCGGCGCAGGCATGGTCGACCTGCGCGCGTAGCCGTGCCAGGTTCGGATCCCGAGACATCCGCCCGCCGAGAAGGGTGTCGTAGGAGCCCAGAGCCGTGCGTAGGGCCTGGACCTCCACCGCGTCGAGGCATTGGGACGACCGCTCGGCGACGGCGTCCTCGGTGAGCGCGGCGACTGGGATCTCCAGAGCCGAGGCCACCCGCTCCAGCATGGGGACTCGGAGGAGGTTCCGCTCTCCGGACTCGATCTTGTCAAGCCAGCTGACCGATCGGTCGCACCGGTTCGCGAGCTGGGCCCGGGAGAGGTTGCGGCGGGTACGCCAATAGCGGACGCGGCGACCGATAGCGCGGTTGTCCATGGGTTCCTCGGGCAGAGAGGCATGGGCCTAGGCCTACGACAACGACTGGCTACTGATCGTAGAGGTCCGGTCTCCGAGTCGCCGCGGAGGACTACAAGGTGGCCTGGCCGCATCCGGACAGGCTTTGTCGTCTTTGGCCTGGTCCTTGTCCGTACTGGACTCCCACATTTTGTGGGGTTGGGCCTATCGGCGGGCCCCTATCGTCGGGTCGCGAATCACGCGCTTCCTAATAAGGCCGGGAGGGGGGATCCGGTGTGCGTCTCTGATCGCCCGACGCCGCGGGCGTTCCCAGGTCCTGGGCTGGTTCCCTGATCGGCAGGTCACCGACCTCTACGCGGCACCCGCGCACTGCCGGGCTACGCCGTGGTTCCCGTCGACCGCACCTGCGACCCAGCTCGCCGCTGAGACAGGGCGTCCGGCGTCCCCGTTCGCGGCCGGCTCCGCGGGCGTAGGCGGGCCCGGCGAGCTCGCGCCGAACGCCACCCTCGACTTTAGGAGTGATCTTGACTTCGCGGAGCGTAGCCGCGGCGACGAACCGCGACACCGCGCTCGCCGGTGGGAAGGCCGTGTCGGGCCTGCTCGCCGCGCGCCGCTTCGACCAGCTCGGTCCGGGTCCCCGCCGCACCTCCGCTGTCGAGGGCGCCGTCCTCGCCGGCGCCCGGGTTCGCCTCGGCCAGGAACTGGTGGTCCTCGGCACGCTCCCCGGCCTGGTGTCCGGCGCACTGTCGGCGGCCTGCCCCGGCGGGGGCGTCACGGTCCTCGCTTCGACCCCCACGGCGCTGAACCAGATCCGACCGGTGCCGGAGAACCGGTATCGGTGGGGGTCCGTGTGGGATCTCACCGATCTCCCGCTCCCGGACGCCAGCGCCGACGCCGTGATCGGCAGCTCCGTCCTGGCGTCGCTCGGCCATCCGCGCCGTCTACTCGCTGATGTCGCCCGTGTCCTGCGGCCGGGAGGACGGATGTCGTTGTGCGAACCCCTGCTCGGCCAGCGTGATCCGATCGCACTCGACGGGCTGACGTGGCACGAACTCACCCAGGTGAAAAAGGTCCTGGCCAGCGTCCAGCCCGCCGCCCACGCCTTTACCCTGCCCGCCGCTGTCGGCAACGCCCGCCTCGCCGGCCTGGTCGACATCGAGCACGTCACCGACACCGTGACGACCAGGCTCTCGGGAGCCTCCGCCGCCGACGCGGCGCTGCACGCCCCGGGCCCGGCCGGCGAGTCCGTCTACCAGGCGATCGTCCGCGGCCTGGGCACCGACGCCGCTCGCCGTTACGCCAACGCGTGGCGTTCCACCGCGCGCCGACACCCTCTCGTCCTGACCACGCCGATCGTCTACCTCACCGCGGCCAGACCGGAAAGCGACAGATCGCCATGCTGAGGCTCTGGGACGCCACCACGATCTACCCTCCGCCGACCTTCGACACGACCCGGCCACACCCCGCCCGGGTACGGAACTACCTCCTCGGCGGCAAGGACAGCTTCTCCGTCGACCAGGAATCCGGCGGCGGTCTCATCATGGCTCTGCCCGAGATCGTCGACGTGGTGCGGGCCTCCAGACAGTTCCTCGTCCGCGCGGTCGGTCACCTGGCCGGTGAGATGGGAGTGCGCCAGTTCCTCGACATCGGACCAGGCCTGCCGATGGAGGACAACACCCATCGCGTTGCCCAGCGCCTTGCACCGGAGACACGCGTCGTCTACGTCGACAACGACCCCCTCGTCCTGACCCACGCCCGCGCCCTGTTCGTGAGCACTCCCGAGGGGGCCACGGCGTGCGTCGACGCCGATCTCCACGATCCGGCGGCGATCCTGCGCCTCGCGGGGCGAACCCTCGACTTCCGGGAACCCGTCGGTCTGGTCCTCACGGCAGTCCTGGGACTGATCCCGGACCTCGACGAAGCCTGTTCGATCGTTCACGCCCTGATGGCGGCTCTCCCCTCGGGCAGCTACCTGATCGCCGGCGACGGCACAGCGGACCCGTCCGACGAACAGGCTCTTAAGATCCAGACGCTGTCCGCGAGCTACGGGTACAGGTACCGCACCCGGGACGGCTTCGCCCGGTTCTTCGACGGCCTCGACATTCTCGATCCGGGCATCGTCGCTCCACTCTCCTGGAGAAACGGTCAAGAACCGGACGAGCCCCTCGCACCGATCGAGTCATGCGGCGTCGGGCGCAAGCCCTGAGTCGTGATGCACCGCCAGTGATCGTGGCAGTTGCCGTCCTCAGCGGCGTAGCCCCAATGCTCGCCGTCCCAGGCGATCCGCCGGCTCGGCCAGTCGCTGCGCCCTGGACCGTTACGCCCCCGGTCGAACTGAGCAGCCTCGATCCATTGTGTCTTGGGCAGATTGATGAGCTGGTCGTGGAGCTGTTTGGCGGCGCCTGCCGGTGTGCGGCCGAGGCCCAGGGCGCCCCACCGGGCCTGGCCATCGGTCGTGCTGATGCCGGGCAACCACAGGCGGTGGGGGAAGTAGTGGGTGGGCTCGTAGCTCTCCCGGACGCCGCCTCCTCCGGCCGAGAGCGCCGCGAGCTCGCCGAGCGAAGCACGGGCGTCCGTCATCGCCTCGCCTCACCGGCTACAAGCGTGCGGGCAACGGCCAGTGCCTCGTCGCGCGGCCATTCGAAGTCCTGCTCGAGCTCCGGGTCGCGCTGCCACGCTCCAGTGCGGCGGTAGAGGATGCGCCCACGGCCGATCGTCCACGCGCCGCCGCCCACCGGCCGGACCTCGACCGACGGCGGTGGCTGGCCCTCGATCCACGGCGTGTCGGAATCACCGATCTGGAACTCCACTGCGGCGTCGAGGTCGCGGACCATAGCCCGCAGATCCGGCACCGCCGCGTCGGCGGGTAGGACGGCGTGGTGCTGGACCTGGCCGGCCGCCTGCGCGAGGACGTCCATGGCGTTCGCACCTTGGCGCATCGCCGTCGCCAGGAACTGTGCGATCGCGGCGGCGTGGTCCACCGTGACGGTGGCGTCCGCCGTGACGAACACGCTCATGCCGTAGTCGAAGTCGACCCGCCGGCCTACCAGGCTTTCGGTCTCGCCCCCATAGCTCTGGCGAGCGATCTCCTGGGGGTGGATCCCGATGACAAGGCCGCTGCCGCCTGCCATCCCGGGGCCGTAAGCCTTCGCCTCCAGCGACGTCCTGGGCCGGTCGATGTGGACGTACTCGCCGACGAGGCGATCGAGGTTCTTGAGGTCGAGGGTTGCTGGGGTCTTCGTGCCCGCAGGCGCATCGGCGGTCGGAACAGGCTCGCCGCAGATGTCTCCTGTCCGGGAGTCCATGATCGCGTTCCTTCCTCTCGTGTGTGCGGATATGCGGACGGTGCAGGGTTGGTTCGGGGGCGCGCCGGGGGACCCGGCGCGCCCGCTCCTTGCGGTGTAGGTCAGGTCTGGTCGAGGATCGCGAGCACCTCGGTGGCGCTAATGACTCGCTTGGCGCTGCCGTCGCGTAGCAGGGCATCCGGGCCTGCGCTGAGCGCGGAGGTGGTTGGAACGGGGAGAACAAGGACCGGGCGGCGGTACCGATGGGCCACGCGGGCTGTCGCGAAGGTGGCACCTCGAGCAGCGGACTCGACGAGGATGGTGGCGTCGGTCAGCGTTGCCAGAAGGCGGACGCGGGCCTGCGCGTGGCCGGCGGTCGGCGAGAGGCCCGGCGGAGCCATGCAGAGGACGATCCCGCCCTCGGCTACCTCATCGACGCAGGCGCGGTGAAGTTGGGTGAGGCTTCGCGTGGAGGAGAGGACCGCGACGGCGCGTCCATGCGCGGCGGCTACCCGCACGGCGGTGACGTTGACACCGCTCCCGAGATTGCCACTGGCCACCGCGACAGGCCGCGTCGCGGATGGGGTGGTGAGATCCCAGACGAGATGGTGGGTGATCCGTTCGCCGTGATCGGTGCTGAACAGGCCGCCGACGACCGTCACAGATCGTCGGATCAAATTGGGCAGGTCACCGGCGCCGCGCACCCACAGGCCGACCGGCCCGGCCGAGACGGTGTCGAGGACGGCCGGCCACCAGGGATCGCCGGGGATCAGCAGTTGCCAACCCTCGGCCGACGCGGAGTCGAGCAGCTGGGCCGGATCGATACCAGGGTAGTGCGGTGCGAGACGCGCCCAGAGCTCCGCGGGGTTGATGGGGGATGGGGTGGCGGACAACGGGATGGTCGAGGACAGGGCCGTCAGGGCCGCGCGGGCGTGGCGCTGGTCATCGGCAGGCATTGGGAGGGCCTTTCGCTCGGGGCGGGTGCGGCAGAGCCGCGTGGCGGGTCGACCGTGCAGCGGCCGGTTCCTCTTGTGCGTCGTGGCCCGCGCGGCTTTGTGCGTTCCGGCTGCGGGTTGAGGCCGTGGGGCCTCGTGGGGTGCCCGC
>NZ_FAOZ01000069.1 GCF_001536285.1 Parafrankia irregularis
GAGGCGCTGCTGGGGTTGCGGGAGGCGGCGAAGACGGATGTCAACCTGATGCCGGCGACGTTGGCGTGTGCGCGGGCGGGGGTGACGACCGGGGAGTGGGCCGGTGTGCTGCGGGAGGTGTTCGGTGAGTACCGGGCCCCGACCGGTGTGTCGGGGGCGGTGACCGCCGGGGCCGGTGAGGGCCTGGCCGAGGTGCGGGGGCTGGTCACCCGGACCGGTGAGGAGCTGGGGCGGCGGCTGCGGCTGCTGGTCGGCAAGCCGGGGTTGGACGGGCATTCGAACGGCGCGGAGCAGATCGCGGTGCGGGCGCGTGATGTCGGCTTCGAGGTGGTCTATCAGGGGATCCGGCTGACCCCGGGCCAGATCGTCGCGGCCGCGGTGGAGGAGGATGTCCACCTTGTGGGGTTGTCGGTGCTGTCGGGCTCGCACATGAACCTGGTACCCGAGGTGCTGGACGGGTTGCGGGCCGCGGGGCTCGGGGACGTACCAGTGGTGGTGGGTGGCATCATCCCGCCCGCCGACGCGGACAGGTTGACCGCGCTCGGTGTCGCGGCGGTCTTCACCCCGAAGGACTACGGCCTCACCGAGATCATGCGAGGGATGGTGAACATCGTGCGCACGGCGAACGGCCTCGCCGGTGCCTGACCCGTCGGCTGCCGAACCGTCCGGGCCTCACCCGGGCGGGTTCGGCCCGTCCGTGGCCGGCCCGTCCGTGGCCGGCCCGTCCGTGGCCGGCCCGTCTGTCGCCGGGCGTTCCGCCGCCGGCCCGTCCATTGCGGATGCGGTGGCCCTGGCGACCTGGGCGCACAACGGCCAGCTGGACAAGGCGGGTGAGGCGTACATCGGGCATCCGCTGCGGGTGATGGAGACCGTCGGCCGCACGGCCGCCGGCGCCGGTGTCGATGTGGCGCACGCGCGGATGGCGGCCATCCTGCACGACGTCGTGGAGGACTCCGACCTGACCGTGACCGGTCTCGCCACCGCGGGCTACCCGAGCGAGGTGGTCGCGGCGGTGGACGCCCTCTCGCACCGCGACGGCGAGCCGGTGGAGTGCTACCTGGCGCGGGTGGCGGCCGACCGGATCGCGGTGGTGGTGAAGCGCGCGGACATGGCTGACAACTCCGACCCGGTGCGCCTCGCCCGGCTGCCCGCCGAGCGGGCGCGGGAGCTCACCATCCGGTACGCGGGCCGCCGGCGCCTGCTCGACGACCTGGTCGTGCGGAACAACGCGGTGGTGCGGAACAACGCGGCCGCCCGTCGGCTGCCGGAGAACGGGCCGGCGGCAGGGGGACCACAGGACCACGGGGCCGGGCACGAACGCTCCTGACCCGGCAGGATACGGTCGCGCCATGCGCCTCGTCATCGCCCGCTGCAGTGTGGACTACGTCGGTCGGCTAAAGGCGCACCTGCCCAGTGCGGTTCGGCTGCTGCTGGTGAAGGCCGACGGCTCGGTGTCCATCCACGCGGACGGGCGCGCCTACAAGCCGCTCAACTGGATGAGCCCGCCGTGCGCGATCGTCGAGGCCGAGGGCGTCTGGCGGGTGACGAACCGGGCGGACGAGCAGCTGGTGATCTCGATCGAGGAGATCCTGCACGACTCCACGCACGAGCTGGGTGTCGATCCGGGGCTGCGCAAGGACGGGGTCGAGGCCCACCTGCAGGTGCTGCTCGCGGACCGGCCGGACGCGATCCGCGAGGGGCTGACCCTGATCCGCCGGGAGTACGAGACGGGCATCGGCCCGGTGGACCTGCTCTGCCGGGATGTCGACGGTTCCACCGTCGCGGTCGAGATCAAGCGGCGCGGCGAGATCGACGGGGTGGAGCAGCTCACCCGGTACCTGTCCCGCCTCGATGACGACCCGGCCCTGCCGCACCCGGTGCGCGGGATCCTGTGCGCCCAGTCGATCACGCCGCAGGCCCGGGTGCTCGCGGGTGACCGTGGCATCTCCTGCGCGACCGTCGACTACGACGCGCTGCGTGGGCTGGAGCCGTCCATCCCGACACTGTTCTGACCCGCTGTTCCGACCCGCTGCCGGGCGCTGTCCCGGCGCTGGGCCCTGACCCGGCGGCAGTGTTCTTACCACGGGCGCCGACGGGTTTTCAGAGTCTTCATATGTGGCAGATTTCGTCACGATCACAGGCTCCTGCGTCGTGAATCTGCGACGATCCGGTCATCCGAGCGCGCGACGCCTCCGCCAGGGCCGCGCGCTGTGGACGGGACGCGCGGACCCTGGGACGAAGGAGCGCTATGGGCCAGGACACTTCCCTCGGTGAACTGACGAAGATCGGAGTCGTCGGTCTGGGGACCATGGGGGCCGGCATCGCGGAAGTGCTGGCCCGCGCGGGCATCGACGTCGTCGGCGTCGAGAAGGACGACGAGGGCCTCGCCCGCGGGCGAGGGCATCTGGAGCACTCGACCCAGCGGGCCGTTGACCGGGGCAAGCTGACCACGCGGGAGCGCGAGGAACTGCTGGCCCGGGTGCACAGCGGCACCGATCTCGCGGCCGTCGCCGACTGCCCGCTGGTGATCGAGGCCATTCACGAGCGCCTCGACGCCAAGCTGGAGCTGATCGGCCAGCTCGACCAGCTCTGCCCGCCGGCCACCGTGATCGCCAGCAACACCAGCTCCCTGTCGGTCACCGAGCTCGCCGCCGCGACGCATCGGCCCTCGCGGGTGCTCGGCACCCACTGGTTCAACCCGGCTCCGGTCATGGGACTGGTCGAGGTGGTCGGAACGGTCGTCACGGATCCTGCCGTGCTCGACGGGGTGCGGGAACTGCTCGGCCGGGTCGACAAGACGGCGGTGTCCGCCGGCGACCGGGCCGGCTTCATCGCCAACGCGCTGCTGTTCGGCTACCTGAACAACGCGGTGCGGATGCTGGAGGCGCACTATGCGACCCGGGAGGACATCGACGCGGCCATGCGCTACGGCTGCGGCCACCCGATGGGTCCGCTGGCCCTGCTCGACCTGATCGGGCTCGACTCGGCGTACGAGATCCTCGAGTCGATGTACCACCAGTCGCGCGACCACCTGCACGCCCCGGCGCCGCTGCTCAAGCAGCTCGTCACGGCGGGGATGCTCGGCCGCAAGACCGGCCGCGGCTTCTACACCTACGCCGCGCCCGACTCGCCGCAGGTGGTCGACGAGGCCGGCGCGACCGAGGTCGCCGGGGTGACCGCGCGGCCGGTCCGGCTGGTCGGCGTGGTCGGCACGGGCACGATGGCCACCGGCATCGTCGAGGTGCTCGCGCGTTCCGGCTACGACGTCGTGTACCGGGCCCGTTCGGACGACAAGGTCTCCTCGGTGCGCAAGCGGCTGACCGAGTCCTTCGACCGGGGCGTCCACCGCGGCCGCCTCACCACCGAGGACCGCGACGCGGCGCTCGCCCGCGTGACCGGCACGACGGAGCTCGACGCGCTCGCCGACTGCGACCTCGTGATCGAGGCCGTCGTCGAGGAGCTGGGGGTCAAGCGGGCGCTGTTCGCCGCGCTGGACGAGGTCGTGAAGCCCGGGGCGATCCTCGCCACGACGACGTCCTCGCTGCCGGTGATCGAGTGCGCCACGGCGACAGGGCGGCCGCGGGACGTCGTCGGCATGCACTGGTTCAACCCGGCGCCGGCGATGCGCCTGATCGAGGTCGTGCCGACCGTGCTGACCGCGCCGGAGGTGACCGCGACGGTGCTCGCGGTCAGCCGGGCGGCCCGCAAGCACCCGGTGGTGTGCGCGGACCGCGCCGGGTTCATCGTGAACGCCCTGCTGTTCCCCTACCTCAACGACGCGGTGCGGATGCTGGAGACGCACTACGCCACCGTGGAGGACATCGACACGGCGATGACGGTGGGGTGTGGGCATCCGATGGGGCCGTTCGCCCTCGCGGACGTCGTCGGCCTCGATGTGACCCTCGCGATCCAGCGGACGCTCTACCTGGAGTTCCGGGAGCCCGGCTACGCCCCTGCTCCGCTGCTGGAGCATCTCGTCAAGGCCGGCTACCTGGGCCGCAAGACGGGGAGGGGATTCCGCGACCACTCACGCTGATCCGGTACGGAGGAGGTCACTTACCGAAATCCGGGATTGATCACCGGGCGGGCCGGTCGGCAGGCATGTCTACGATGTCGGCGGGTGGGCATGCGGGCGTCGCGCGAACGGCTGGCGGCGCCTGTGCCGGCCGCCCGAACCGGTGAGGAGGACGGCTGTGGCCATGGTGGACAAGGACGCGCTGCGCGACTTCGGCCGTGAGGTGGCGACTTTCCTGCCCGACCTGGTCGTGATGCTGCGCCGGGTGCTGGCGGACCCGCGCGTGCCGCAGTCGGCGAAGCTGGAGGCGGGCGCCGCGCTGGCCTACCTGGCGTCGCCGAAGAACCGGCTGACGAACTTCATCCCGGTGATCGGCCAGCTCGACGATGTGGCCGTGGTGGCGTTCGCGTTCCGCCGGCTGGTCGTGGGGGCCGGCGAGCCAATCCTGCGGGAGCACTGGCGCGGAAGCGACCGTGCGTTCCACGCGCTGATCGGTGCCTCGTCGGCGCTCGCCAGCCCGGCCGGCATGCTGCGGCGGGCGAACGTGGCTCGCACCCTGGCCGGCGCCGCGATGCAACGGGTGAGCGGGCGCGGCGGAGCCGGCGGGGGCGCGGAGGACCGCGGCGGCGCAGCGAGCACGATCAAGGTCGTGGACGGTGAGGTCGTCGGCCGATCCGTGCCGGACGGTGACATCGGCGGTCGTTGAGATGCGCCACGGTGGCCCCGGCGACACCGCGGGAGGCGGTTCGGGCGCAGGCACCGCGGGAGGCGGTTCGGGCGCAGGCACCGCGGGAGGCGGTTCGGGCACAGCCAGGGCGGGTGTAGGCGAGGTGGGCGCAGGCGGGGCGGGCGAGGTGGACGGGGCGGGCAACGCGGACGAGGGCTGGGTCGTTCGGCCGGTCACCGGGGCTGCGACCACGAAGGCGTACCGCTGCCCGGGCTGCGACCATCTCATCGAGCTGGGCACGCCGCACCGGGTCGTGTGGCCGGTCGGCGCGCTCGACGATCGCCGCCACTGGCACACCCCCTGCTGGGCACGCAGGCACGCGCGCCCGGATCGTTTCCGGCGCGGTGGTCGGCGGGGCTAGTCGGCTCGACGGGATGAGGATGTTGCTCGCCTCAGGGCCTGCCGCGGAACGGTCCCGATCAAGATCGGTAGTCGGTCGTGCCGGTGGGGCTCGCATACCGGACCCCTGGGACACCTCTGCCCGGTAGCCGGTTTGGCGAGTCGCAAGAGTGAACGATTTCGGTCGTTCTGACGACCAGAATCCTTCCTTCTTGCGGTTCGCCAGGTGCGTCTCCGCCCCTTTTGTCCCTCTTGAGGTGAATGGCCGATGCTCCGCGGTGGCGCGGGAGCCCCGGTGGGCAGCGATGCGGGCGGTGGCTGTGCGGCGGGTGGCTGTGCGGGTGCGTGGGGCCGGACGCCTGATGCCGGGGGCCGGGGCGGGGCGTCTGGGGTGAAGCCTGCCGGGATGGCACTAGCTGTGTGCCGAGGCAGCCGTCTGGGTGGATGTGGTCTCGCCGGCCGTGAGCGCTCGCGGCGTTGACGAGGCCTGCAGTGGTGCGGTCGCGGCGGTGAGCCGGTCCCGCAGTGCGCCGAGCTGGGCCGTCACCTGGTCGTGCAGTGCGCCGAGCTGGGCGGTGACCTGGTCGCGCTGGTTCTCGAGCTCGGCGAGGCGCCGGGCCGACTCGCCCTCCAGCTGGGCCGCGGTCGCGCGCGCGGTCTCGACGACCCGCTCGGCCTCGGCCAACGCGGTGCCGACGATGTTCTGAGCCTGGTCCTCGGCGTCGCGGACCGTTCGGTCGCGGGTGTGCTCCGCCTCGGTGACGATCCGACGGGCCTCCTCCAGCTGTGCCTCGGCGTCCCGGGTCCGCTCGGCGCGGACGGTCGCGGCCTCCTCCTCGGCGAGCTGGAGGATCTGGGTGATCCGCCCGCCGAACTCCTCCCAGGCGGGCCGGTTCGCGGCGAGGTCGTCGCGCACCCGGGCCGCCTCGGTGGCCGCCTCGGAAGCGGCGGCCTCGGCGGCGGCCCGGTGCGACTCGGCCTCACGCAGCTGCTCGACCAGCCAGTTGACGTGCGCATTCACCTGCTGCGGATCGTAACCGCGGCGCACCAGATCGAACCCGGGAGCGCCTTCACTGTCACCGGGCATCGGAATGAGATCGCTGTGCTCTGTCATAGGGCCTCAGCATCTCAGACGGGCAATCGCCGGGTGACAGGAGCTTGGGCCTGGGCAGGACCGGGACACAGGTACTTACACGCCGCGGAAGCGGTTGATTGCCGTCAGGTGACGAGCCCGGGTCTGCTCGTCACGAACACCCAGCCCCTCCTCCGGCGCCAGACACAACACCCCGACCTTCCCCTGATGCGCGTTGCGATGCACATCGAACGCCGCCTGCCCCGTCTCCTCCAACGGATACACCCTCGACAACGTCGGATGGATCAACCCCCGCGCCACCAACCGGTTCGCCTCCCACGCCTCCCGATAGTTCGCGAAATGCGACCCCACGATCCTCTTCA
>NZ_FAOZ01000070.1 GCF_001536285.1 Parafrankia irregularis
GGGATCATGTAGTCGGGGAGGTGCTGTGCGGCGTACTCACGGAGTGACCGGCGGAGCGCGTCATCGCTGGTATCAATGCGAGCCGTGGTCACGTAGGCAGCGAGAAACTTCCCTCCGGAAGGATGGTCCGCCGCGATGACCTCAGCACGCGCGACCTCCGGGTGCGCCTCCAGCACGTCACGGATCTCCCCTGGCTCGATCCGATACCCGCGGATCTTGGTCTGCTCGTCGACACGACCGAGGAAATCAATACGCCCCTCGTCGTTCCACCGGGCCAGATCGCCCGTGCGATACATCCGCGCCCCCGCCTCCCACGGACACGCCACGAACCTCTCGGCGGCGAGGGCGGACTGCTCCCAGTAGCCGCGCGCACTACCCACACCCGCGAGATACAGCTCACCCGGAACACCGGGCAGGGCAAACTGCAGGTTCTGATCCAGGATGTACGCCCGCGTGTTGAAGATCGGCGTACCCACACTCGGGTTCGGACTGTCAGCGAGATCCGCGCCGAGCGCATTGATCGTGTACTCGGTCGGCCCGTACAGGTTGTACGACTCCACACCCGGGGCATCTCGCAACTGCTGCCACAGCCGCTCGGGAACCGCCTCACCGCCAAGCGACACGAACACCACACCCGTCGCGTCCGCCGACACCGATCGACCCGCCGGCCGGTCACGCTCCAGCAAACCCTCGTCAACGAGCACCTGCCCGTACGAGGGAGTCACGTCGAACCCATCGATACGCTGATCGTCGTAATACGCGAGCAGCTGCTGCGGATCCCGGCGCATCTCCTCGTTGATCACATACACCGAGTGGCCGTTGAGCAGCCAGAACAACTGCTCCCACGACGCATCGAACGAAAACGACGTCGTATGCGCGATCCGCATCCGCCGCCCGCCCTGATGGGCCACCACACGATCGAAGATCTTCTCCACATGGTTCGCGTACATGTTCGTCAGACCCCGATAACCGACCGCGACACCCTTCGGTCGGCCCGTCGAGCCGGACGTGAAGATGATGTACGCCAGATGATCCAGCGACACCTCCCCACCGCGCTCGGCCACGGTGACCGGCCCATCCGCCAGCTCCGCGATCCGCGCGCACACCACCGCATCGTCGAGATTCACCACCCGCCCCGCCGCGGACCCGAGCCGTGCCACATCACGATCAGTGACGAGCGTGACCGTCGGACCCGCCACATCGAGCATGTAACCGATCCGATCATCGGGCAGCTCCGCATCGACCGGCACATACGCCGCACCCACCGCGAACACCGCGAACATCGCGATGACCATCCGCTCATCACGCGGCAGCAGCAGCGCAACCCTGTGCTCCTGGCGCACGCCCCGCTCCAGCAGCAGCCGCGCATACCGGTTCACCTCCGCGGACAACCCCGCAAACGTGAAACTCCGCGCACCCGCCACCAACGCGATCTCCCCCGGCGACCGCAACACCTGATCACCAAAAAGACCCGCAACAGTGACAGCCTCTACATCTCGGTACAGGTCGGCGATGGTGCCGGTGTGAGGCTCGACCTCGTCAGGCAACAGCGCCGTCAGCTCGCCGACGTGCGCGCGCGAACGGCTTGCGATCGCGTTCAGCGTCGCGACGTAGCGCTCCAGGATCTCTTCAGCGCTGGCCGCGTCGTACGCGTCGCGGCGGTAGGAGAGCCGCACATGCACGGATGCGGATCCTGCCCGCTCCCATACATTCACTGCGAACGTCACCGGGTAATGCGTGGCGTCATCCACGGCAGAGCCGACCACTCGAACGCCAGCCCAGTCACGTTCGTCGCGCACCTGGAAGGGCAGGTTCTGCACCACGAACAACGTGTCGAAGAGCGCTGCCATACCAGCAGACGCCTGAATGTTCGTCAGCGCGGTGTCGGGATGGTCGATGACGAGCAGCTGCTCGGACTGCACTCGCGCGAGCATCTCCTGAGCCGTCTCGAACGGGCTGAGACGCACACGCATCGGTACCGTGTTGAAGAGGACCCCGATGGTCCGGTCCGCGTCGGGAAGCTCGGGAGGGCGACCGGACACCGTGTTGCCGAACACCACGTCGTCGCTGCCAGTCAGGCGGCTGAGGGCGACAGCCCAGGAAGCCTGCAGGACTGTGCCCACCGTCACCTGCGCAGTCCGCGCGGCGCGGTACACCGCAGCAGCCGCCGACGGATCGAGATCGTAATGCAGATCGCCCGTGTCGATCTGCCCCGCGCTGAGATCGCCACCCTCCGGCCAGAGCATCGTCGGGCCGGTCAGCTCGGCGAGATAGTCGCTCCAGGCGCGGACGCCGGTCTCGGGATCCCGACCGTCGAGCCACTCGAGATACGAGCGGAATGACGCCGGTTCGACGCGGGCCGCGTACCCGGGATCCGCGTAGATCGTGAGGATCTCCTCGAACAGGGCCTTCAACGACCAGCCGTCCAGCAGAATGTGCTCAAAGCACATCGCCAGAATCCAGGAATCGGTCGACCGCTCGATGAGGGTGAACCGGATCAGCGGTGGAGTCTGGAAGTCGAAGGGCTCACGTCGCTCGGCTGCCAGGAAATCACCGATATCCACACGGAGTTCGGACCACTCGGTGAGCGGGATGATTCGGAACGGCGCGTCTGCGACAGCGGGGATCACCTGCGCCTCACCCGAGGGCACGAAGGCGGCACGAAGGTTCGGGTACCGGTCGAGCACGACCCTGACCGCACCCTCGAGACGGTCAGGGTCGACCGCGCCTGACAACTCTCTCGTGGCCTGCGACACGTAGGCGTTGTGGTCGTCCGACTCCTGCGCGCGCACCATGTGGTAGAAGATGCCGCGTTGCAGCGTGGACAACGGGAGAATCTCGGAGGCCTTGCCGTAGCGGGCACGGATGCGCTCTTCCTCCTCCCGCGAGATCGTGAGACGGTCGGCTCGACGAAGACGCAGCCCGCTTGGCGACCGCCTCGACAGCGTGAGCGCAAAGTCGATCTGGGCGGTCGCGGTGGCGATCTCCTCCGCCAGAGCGCGCGCGTCCAGGTCGATACCAGGGGCTGTCTCGACCTCCACCCGGACTGTTCGCGGCTCAGATGCCGAGCCCGGGTCGATCAGGATGCAGATGTCGAGCTGGATCGGATTGCCTGCGGAGATCGCGGGAACCGTTGCGATGCGCTCCGCCGCGCTACGGAACACGCTGATCCGGATGCGTGGGAGAGGCAGATCGTCGAAGAATCGGCTGAGCTGCGGGCGAGCGCGCAGGGACGCGTATTCAGCCGCACGCTCGGGGCTCAGTATAAGAGGCGAGTGGGTGCCGCCTCCGTTCGAGGTGGTTGCCGGTTCGCCGAGAAGTACTGGGTAGCTCCGTACTGTGAATGCGTCCGCGGGCTCGCACCGTTCGACGACCAGCTGGCTTTCGCCGAGCGTCCGGGCGAGCGTCCGGGCGAGCGCATCCCACGCCTCGAGTTGCGTTGTGCCGCTCAGCTCACGCTGTCCGGAGATCTCGGCAGTATGTGTCGCGAAGGCCGGTGCTTCGCCAGCCTTCGATGGCAGGCTGGCATCTCGCACCGCGGCGAGCTGGTCGATCCAGTCGTCCCAGAAGGGATCCTCGAGAACCGTGCTGAGCTCGGCGTCTGTCCGTTGATCGCTGCCAGCTCGCGGCGTCTCGATCACCAGCCGGCTCTGTGAGCCGTAGCCGGCGACAAGCTCGGCGAGCAGCGCTCCGACCGCGTCGAGGGCCTCGACGTCGTCGTGTGCAGCGACCAGTTCGCCGCTTCCGTCGTCGAGCACCTGTACCCGCATCTCGCCGCCACCCAGCGCGAGAGCAACGTGATCAACAGCAGCACGCCACAGCGCGGAGTTCTGGATGTCGAATGCGGGAAGCGCAAGGCGGAAGACTGGTCGTTCCTGTCCGGAGGCCGCCCCCTGAAGCCCGGAATCGAGAGCAGCCTGAACCATTTCCGCAAGATGGACGGACGCAAGCTCTGGGTGCCGCGCGCCGAGGGTCAGAAACAGCCGCGTCTTCTGTAGCAGCCGCGACGAGGTGTCTTCGGAGAAAAGTTCTCGGGCGGCGTTCAGGTGCAGAGCCAGAGCGCCGTCGCCACGCCTCGCGATGGAGTAGACGAGGTCGAAGAGGGCGGGCCGGGTCGGACCCGGTCCTCCGGTCGCGACCGGGACGTAGGGGACGAAGGTCGCGGCCGGGTCCGGCTCCGTATCACTCTGGTCGAGATAGGCGGCCATCACCTGGAAGAGAGGGCTGATCCCGGGAGTGCGTACCGGCTGGATCGCCTCGACGACGGCGTCGAAAGGCACGAGCTTGCGCTCGTTCGCCTCAAGCATGCGCTCCCGCATGCTGGTGAGCGCTTGTCCGAACCCCTCCGTCTCGTCGATGTCGGAGCGGATGACGACGGTGTTCACGAAGTAGCCGATCAGGTCGCCCAGCTCCGATAGATCGCGCAGGCTGGCAGGCATACCGATCGGCACCGTGGTGCCGGTCCCCTCGCTCCAGAGCGCGAGCGCGAGCGCGGTCATCAGCCCGTGCAGCGGTGTCGCCCTGCGCTCGATGAGCAGGGCGTCCACGGCGCCGACTTCATCGTCAGACAGCACAGCGGTCGCCGGTCGGACCGTGCGCGAGTCGGTTTCGGTGCGCGGGTGATCAATTGGCAGCGGAGTTTCCGTGGGGAGATCTTCGAGCACACCGTGCCAGTACTCAAGTTCACGCCGATACCGCGAGTCCGCATCTCGGGGGTCACCGAGCACCGCCCGGTGCCAGAGCGCGAAGTCCGCGAACTGCACGGGAAGCGCAACGAGCTCGGACGACGTGCCCGAAGCCTCCTCGCGATAAAGAGCGTTCAGATCACGGAGGAAGGGATCGAATGATTGATCATCGGTGACGATGTGGTGCCCAGCGGCAACGAGCAGATCGTCTTCCTCCCGGCGGAGGAGACAGAACCGGAGGCCGTAGTCGGACGCGAGGTCTATTGGGGCGGCGACGAGTTCGGCAATCCTCGCATTCGACGCTGACGAGGGGATCTGCTCAACAGTGACGAGCGCCGCATCCGGTTCTGCGGCCGGGTGGATCCTCTGACGCAGTTCGGCGGTGTCTTCGTCGAGCACGAAGGTTGTGCGCAGGATCTCGTGCCGGGCGACGAGACGACGAACGGCCGCTTGCAGGGCACTGACGTCGACCGGTTCGCGTGATTGGAGGGTCATAACCATGCGGTAGACCGTCTTGCCAGCAATCTGGTCGGTTATCCAGAGGGCTTGTTGTCCGAAGGATGCCGGCAGGTTCGCGGGCCGTGGTATATCCCCGATTTGCAGCGCTGGAACTGTCGAGACACTCGAGCCTTCGATGACGATCCCGGCCAGGCCCGCGATCGTGGGATGGTCGAACACATCCCGCAGAGTCAGCCCTGAACCGAGAATCGCGTTGGCCCGGGCGACGACCCGCGTCGCAAGCAGCGAGTGTCCCCCGAGTCGGAAGAAGTCGTCGTCGACGGACAGGGATATACCCTCGGGGAGAGCGAGGACGTCACGGAACACCCCCGCCAGGGCCAGTTCGGTGTCTGTCTCGGGGGGCCGTCCGCCACCGGACCCGGCGGTCAGGTCGGGGGCGG
>NZ_FAOZ01000071.1 GCF_001536285.1 Parafrankia irregularis
GCGGGCACCCCACGAGGCCCCACGGCCTCAACCCGCAGCCGGAACGCACAAAGCCGCGCGGGCCACGACGCACAAGAGGAACCGGCCGCTGCACGCCGAGGCCAATGATTCCTCCCTCGAGCGAGATCCATTGATCTCCCGCCCCGGCAAGCACTCTCACCATTCTTCTACCTATCGCCAATTTGGGCTAGGTGTCCTCGAACGGTATCTCCTGTAGGTCCCACTGAAAGGTGATTCCTCCGTGCGTAAGAGTCGATCGCTACTCTATTTGATGAACATCTCGAACCCTGATCGGCTGGCTGCTGACTCCGGCTGGCTCTTCGCGGACCTTCTTGCTCCGGCGTTGGCCGACCGGGATTTCGAGGTAACAATCGGTGGCCCGTCGCCCGTTGGTGATTCACGAGCCCTCCATGCTGCCGTACCGGCCCAGGGCACTAAATATCGAGCGAGATTTACAAACGACGTCGGTCGTCTCTCTTCGTTGATCGACAATGTCAAGCCGGATGTCGTCGTCGCGAATCAGATCGAGAATGCGCCGGCGATCCGGGCAGCCATCGTGGAGAGTGGTTCGTCGGCACTATTGGCTGGCTACTGCCACTATCTTCCATTCTACGGGGATCATAAGGGAATCCATTTGGATCCATCTCTTAGTGACGGTGGTCTCGGCAACGCAGTTCTGCTGACGTTTTTCTCGGGCCTGAGTATCTGCGACAGAATAATGGTGCATTCAACTGTGGCTGCCGAGTGGGTGACCGCATTGGCACCCCGATTCGGCCTCGATCTCTCGGATCGGCTACGGATCGTGCCTCCACCTCGTGACCCGCGGCTGGTCCGGACGCATATCGAACGTCCCGAGAAGCCAATTGGTATCTACAATCATCGGCTCTACGAGCACTACGGCACGGGCCGTTTCGTAGCTCTGGCACGGCAGGTCACAGCGGCTACGCCCGCCGCCATCCGGGTGATGGACCTCTTCGGAGCCCGCCGGGCCGGCAGAGCCTCTCTGGATTCGAGTCCCGACCGGTACCGCGCCGCGCTCGCAGGCCTGCCTCGCACGGAAGTTGTGTCCGACCACGGTGAGAGAAATCTCTACCGCTCCAATTTGGCCGGTTCCCTGTTCGGATTCGCACCGTTCCGACCTAGTTGCCCATGGTCCATGTCGGTGATCGACTGCCAGGGAATGGGGCTTCCCGTGATCGCCCCACGGATGGGCTGGATGGAAAGGCATATCAGTACCGATCTTCTTTTCGATAGTCCGGCGGCCGCTGTCGATATCGTCCGACGGCTGATCGCTGACGCCGGGTTCTGGGCCGCGCAGAGCGACACCGCCCGGGAGTCCACATCCTTGTTGACTCCCGACCGAGTCGCTGACCTTTACACGGAGGCTCTATCATGAGGCGGGATTGCGTGATGTTGTCCTACGACGAACCGCTCGCCAACGAACTCCACGCCCGGCTATCCCATGTCTTCGGCCACGTGCATCGTCTTCATGGTGTGCGCGGGATGCGGCGCGCCTACCGACTCACAGCCGAGATCGTCGACACCGAGGAGTTCTGGCTGGCAGATGGAGACTTTGAGATAGACCTCGATTTCTCGACTGATGACGCCTCGCCGCTTGCCAGCGGGGTTCCCATGCGGGTGTGGAGGGCCAGAAACGCCGTCAACGGCCTGGAGTATGGCTACGGCGGCCTCAAGCTTATCCGACGCGATGCGCTGCGTCAGATGGGCGAGGCAGTCGATGTGTTGGCAGCCCTTCCCGGGAAGCCGGAATTCGTTCCACATGTCGCGGGCAGCACTCGATTTAACCAGAGTCCATATCACACCTGGCATGGTGCCTTCCGGGAATGCGCGATGCTTGCCCGAGGCAGCGAGTACCGCATGTCGGACACTGCGACCCGCCAGCGATTGGAGGCCTGGACCGCTGGAGGTCGAGGTGCCTTCGCGCCGTGGGCCGTGCGGGGGGCCCGTGACGGAATTGCCTTTGCTGCAAGGGCTCGCACTCTCGACGACTGGGATCAGATCAATGATCCGATGTGGCTCCACGCGCGTTTTCGCGAGTCCTACGGATCTCAGGACACCTTGTGATCACCGCGTTCATCGAAACGCATGCTGGCCAGGAGGGCGGTCACGTTCCGCAGGCTCTCGTCGAGCTCACCCGAGCCGCTGTGAGCCGGGGAGACACCGCGCTCGTAGTCGCTCTTGACGGCATCGCCCCGGGCACGCTTCAAGCAGTCGAGGGTGCCGGCGCCATGCTGTTGACCCGCACAAGCGACACCGACCTGCTGGGACGCATCGCGCTATTCGCCGGTGCCGGGCTGGGGTATCTGTCCCGGCTGGGGGTCCGGGCCGTGGCAGGCCGACCCCTCCCCCTCACTGTCCGCCGACTGCCCCATCAGATCACGCTAGTGCGCCGATGCCTCGTCGAGGTCGCGTCCTTGCGCGCGGCCAAGAGCCAAGCCCCTCGATGCCTCGTTCCCGTCATCCTTACCGCCAGCGAGGCGCTGCACGCGATGACCGGGATGCTCGCAGGTATCGACCATCTTCGGATCATCCACGAGGTCTACACGACCGAGGACGCTCCGGTACGCCTCCTTGGTCGGCTCGCCCGACGCAGCGGAACCCGAGTTCTGGCTGTGGCTACCACGCCAGCCGTCCGCACCGACCTCGCCCGCCAGTTCCCCGACCTCGCCACTGCGGTTCACCCCTTCACCATCCTGCTGGAGAAGGGCGCACCCGACGACCGCGAACGGCACGCGGCGCGTCAGCACTTCGGCATCGCTGCCCACGAAACGGTCCTTGCGATGGTCGGCGGCTGGTGGGGACACAAGGATCCGCGCACAGTCTGCGACGCCCTCGCCCTTCTCACCCGAGAAACACACCTCATCGTTGCCGGTTCCCCTCTCGATACCGACATTCTTGACACCTTCGCCTCACTCCCGCATGTCCACCTCCATCTCCTGCACCGAACGCTCACCACGGACCAGGTCCGCATGGTCTACGCCGCCAGCAACGCCACCGTGGTTAGCCGCCTCCCTGGCGTCGGGAAGGAGAGCGGCCTCGTCATGGACGCCGTGCGCTACGGCGTCCCTCTCATCGTGAGCGACAACGATCCCGACCTGACCGCCCAGCTCACTGACCAGCCTTGGGCTCGGATCTTCAGAGCCTCCAATCCCGCTGACCTGGCGCGCCAGCTCGACAACCTAGGCACCATGCCCCGCCCGACACGGGACGCAGCAGACCTCCTCGGTATGCGCACCGCCGACGAACAGCTCAATGACCTCCATCGCCTCCACACGGCCTTCACCGAAGGAGTACGCCGATGAACCAGCTACCCACCCTCGTCGCCGTTATCGGGCCCGTCGAACCGCACCTCCTCTCCGCCTTCATCGACCACTATCGGGCTCTGGGGATAGGCCGCTTCCTCATCGGTTTCCACTTTCCCAGCACCGCCGATCCAGATCTCCGCGCTGAATTGCTAACCTTGGCCCGAAACCTCCTCGGCACGCCTCCGGCTTTTGTCAATGAAGGTCCTTGGCACGGCGGTTTGACCAACGCTGCGCTACGTGACAAATTGCGATCACAGGCCGGAGGTGGTTGGCACTTGCTTGCCGATATCGACGAACTGCAGAGTTACACGACCTCCCTGTCGGAGGAAATCGACCGCGCCGAGAGGAGCGGTAGTCCAGTTGTCGGCGGTGTCATGCTTGACCGGGTCACCGCTGACGGGAAATTTCGGTCATGGACGTCCGAGATTGGCCTCGATCGAAGCTACCCGTTGGGCGGGTTCCTGACCCACGAGCTTCTCCGCGGTGATCCCCGAAAGATTGTTCTTGTTCGCAGTGGTGTGCGTGTTGATATCGGCAACCATCGAAGCCCTGACCATCGTCCGATAAACCGGCCGCGTATCGTAATCCACCACTTCAAGTGGCGCGGGGATGTAATTCCTTACCTGGCAGAACGAGCAGAGAAACTAGGCACAGGACAGTGGCGTGAGGAAAGCCCCGCACTGTGGGAGGAGACGCTTCGGCTCCTCTCTCATGTCGATGCACACGGCGGAGGCCTCGACGTCTCCGGCGACACTGTCCTGTTCCGGCCCGTCACTCTCGGCACCACGCCGTCCTGGTGGGCACCAGAATCTGGCCGAATCGTCGATACTTGGCGTCCCCACGCGCGTCGTCCGAGCTAACTTCGTGCGTCAGCGCTGAACGATGACTTCCTCGCCCTCGTCCACCGGCTCCTCGAACCGGGCGAGGAAATCATCCAACGCCTCGTCTGTCACGGTCAATGCGTTCCCATCTGTGCGATGGTTCCGCTCCCGCAGTCGCCGACGAAGCACCTCCGTATCCGCTTTGAAATACAACAGTCGCCACCGCCCCCCGTGCTCCTCCACCAGCTCCTTGTAGCGTGCCCGCTCTCCCCGCACCCACAGGCCGTGATCAATAACCACAGGTACGCCCTGCTCGATAAGCTGGATCAGCTCCGCCTCTACTTCAAATACCACCGGCTGCTCCAGCTCGAAATAGCGATCCTCCGGATAGTCCACGCCATAGCGGCCATGGCGGGCGTAAACTCGCTCATCGACCGATAGTCGTTTCACTCCATCGATTTCCAATTTCTTTGCGTAGGTCGTTTTTCCGGATCCAGTCAGACCGCATAGAAGAAAAACTTCTGAGCCGCCTTCGTTCGCCATGGTCGTCGACCCTCCGATAATCGCCGACGGAGTATCTTCCGCTGTCGGGATGGATTGTAAGTCTATCGGACGAGAATATCATATTCGGATGGCTCGCTCGGATCGTTGTTGCCGGATCCCTGTCCAGAAATACTGTTCCGATAATCGGTCGCTGGCAGGTAGCGGAATCGTGAAGTATCGTGCAGCGGCGGCTCGGCGATGAGGCGGGCGGCAGCGGTCCAGGCGCCCCAAGCGCGGACCCGGGCAGGTCCGCAGGTGTGCGGTCCACCGTCGGCCTGATCGCCCGGCCAGAGGTGTTCTGCGGCGCGGTTGAGCGGCTTCGCGGGCGCTCAGCCTTTCCCCGCCGCGAAGCATCTTGGTCAGAGCGCGGCTGCGCCGCGGAGCGCCGGCTGGCGCCGGCTGTCCCCTCGCGGGCTTCGCCCGGAGCGCGGCTGCGCCGCGGAGCGCCGGCTGGCGC
>NZ_FAOZ01000072.1 GCF_001536285.1 Parafrankia irregularis
CGCCGACACCGAGATCCCACAGAGCCGGTCGGTCTACTCGCACATCTGGGGCACCGTCCCGACCGACACCGGCGCCTACACCGACCTGACCGCCGAACTGATCAAGCGGGGGCACTGATGCCACGGCCCACGTTCCGCACCATCGGAACCCCGACCAGCCCCACGGCGGACGACACCACACAGGCGACGTCCAGACGTCCAGACGCCACCACACCAGCCACGGCCAAGCCCGGACAGCGCAGCGCGTTCACGTGGCGACTCACCCCCGAGCAGGCGAACCAGCTTGACGGTCTCCTGCTGCGGCTACGGGAAGAACTGGGCGTGGCACGGCTGGACCGGGCCGCCATGCTCACCGCGTTGACCGGTCTCGCGGCCGAGAACCCCGCCGTGTTCGGCGCCCTGGTAGCCAGACTTCAAGACGTCTAGACGCCCCGACCACCCGAGGTGTTCGGGGGTGTTCGGGCCAGGTGTCCGAGGGTGTTCCGAACATGTTCGGAACACGTGTTCGGAGCCCGTGACCTGGGAGACGCGGCCGGGCGAACACCCGGACCCGCGCAGGTGTTCGGAGCCGGACGGTCGTCACGTGACGACCGTGCCCACGGGGCCACCGGCCGGACGTCGACGAGCACCAGGCCCCCGCCGGCCGCGACCACCGGCCGTAGCCAGCCAGGCCCCCGGCAAAGTGCGGATAGTGCGGAAAGTGCGGCCCCCGGAGCCACGTTCGCCCAGGTCGACCACACACCCGCGGACCCCATCGCACTATCCGCACTTTCCGCACTCTCACCGCCAGCGACCGGAGCCCGAGCCGCGCGACGGCCGGAACCGGCACCCGGTCCGCAGGACCCCCGGACGGTCACGATCCGCAACCGTGCACCGCGTGCGTGCACGGCGTGCAGAGCGTGCGCACGCTGTCAGGCTCGCGTACGGCCGGGCGTAGAGGGCACCCCCGCACGCCGTGCACGCTCCGCACGGCCCGCACGCACGCTCCCCCAGTCGTCGCGCAGCGTGACCGGAGCGGGTGTGCGGCCGGGGGTGTGCGCACACCTGTGCGGCCCCGCGCACACGGCCGCGCGTTGGAAACCGGGCCCACGAGCTGTGCGCACAGGTGTGCGCACACCCACCACCCGCCGTCACCAGGTGACCGGCCGAAGCGTTGAAAACGCGCGTTCTCGACAGCCCTGGGAAACGCGAACGGGGCCCGGACGGAGAGATCTCCACCCGGGCCCCGTCAGGGTCCGTCCGTGCTCGTCTACGCCACGGTTGCCACCGGCGCCGGCCGGGGCCGAGGCGACACCTCCCAGAAGCCGTAGTCCGGCACCCGGTTCGGGCTGGAGGGGGACGTCTCGCCAGCCGCGAGTGCCCGGACCCAGTCCAGCACCGACAGGTTCCCCTTCGACTGCCCGCACGGGGTGCAGGCCGGCACCAGGTTCGAGGCCCCGTTGCTGCCGCCGGCCGCCCGGGGCACCACGTGATCCAGGTGGTCCGATTCCGCCGTCAGGCAGTAGGCGCACCGGCCCCCGAACGCCTCGTAGAGCCGCTGCCGGCCCTCGGCCGACACGTTGATGCGGCTCACCGCCGATCACCCGCCGCCGGCCACCACCACCGCAGCAGCTCCGCGTACCGGCGAGCCACCTCCGGATCCGTCACACCATCCAGCACCGCAGGCCCACCCGCCGAAATCACGTGCACACGGGCGCACGAGCCACAGCACGGGGACGCCACATCGCAGCAGCGTGTCCCCGAACTCGGCTTCAGACCAGCGGCCCACACCGCCGACACCGCCGGGTACCGCAACCAGCGGACGGCCCTCCTGACGAGCTTCACCGGGGCGTTCATGCCGCCACCCCGGCAACCTCACCGCAGTAGTCCGGGCCCGGGTTGGACGGGGCCACCCGCCACACCGCCGGCAGCGGACCGCCGGCCGCCTCCACCGCGAGCAGCTCGTCCAGCGCGACCCGCAGCCACGCCAGGAACTCCGCCTGATCCTCGGTGGTCGGCAGGGTGCCCGTCTCCAACAGGAACGCCGCCTCGTGCATGGCCCGCATCCCGTCGGAGAGCACCATCCAGTCGATCTCGTACCGCAGCATCGCCGGACCGCCCGCCTTCAGCTCGTCCAGCGACACCAGCGTCTGCCGCAGCAGACCACCCAAGATCTCGTTCTTCGACAGCACCGGCCGCGTCTGCACCCGCGTGACCGGCTCGAAGCCGTTCTCCCGCGCGTACGCCACGCCGTACACCGGCTGTGCCGCCACCGCCGCCACCATCTCCCGGAACTCCGGGCCGAACTCCCGGGCGCTCACGCCGTCACCCCCGGCTCAAGCCCCTCCGAGACGTGCACTGACGGCGCGAACCCGCGCCAGCCCACCGGCACCGGCGGAAGCGCGGTGTCCGCCGGCAGCGTGCCCGCCTCCACCGCGACCAGCACCGGCAACGCCCGCAGCAACCACTGTTCGAACACCACCAGGCACGGGTTCTCCCGCATGACGTCGAGGTCGTTCACCGCGTCTTCCAGCGCCGTCATCCCGTGCGACAGCACCACCCAGTCGATTTCGTAGCGCAGCTTCTCCACGCTGTGCCCGAAGTCCTCGTACGTCCCCATCGCGAACCGCATCAGCCCCGCGACGATCTGCTCTTCCGACAGCACCGGCATCGACCGCACCCGCGTGACCGGAACCATCCCCATGTCCCGCAGGTACTGCGTGCCGTACGGCTCCTGAACGAAGGGGGGAACCGCGCCCCCTGACGCAAGATGAACCACGGTCTGACCTCCCGGTCGGGCTGGACCCCCGGTGCCTGCCGCCAAGCCACGGCGCCGGGGGTCGCTTTGCGTTGTAGACGCATGGTCGACCAGTCGACTAGTCGAGTCAACCCCCGAATACGGCTAGAGTTGCCAGTGGTCGCCTAGACGGCTAGGCGACCAGCTCAGAACCCGATCGGGAGGGGACCAAACATGACGCAGCCAGTAGCCGCCTACATCCGGATCAAGAACGAGTTGCGCCGGCAGATCTTCGAAGGAGAGCTCCAGCCGGGGGACCTCGCCCCCAGCGAGCAGAAGATCCGCGACACCTGGAACGTCAGCCGAGGCACGGCGGTGCGCGCCCTCGCCGAACTGCGCGCTGAGGGCTACCTGACCACCGAGCCTGGTGTCGGTACTCGAGTTCTCGCCCGGGGCACCCAGGGCGGAGCGGACCGGGCCCGTCGCCTGCTGGCCACCGGATCGATCTTCCGCCAGGACGAGACGTCCACGATCACCGGCGCCGGACTCCAGGAGGCCCCCGCGGACGTCGCCCAGGCCCTGGGCTTGGAGCCCGGAGCGCAGGTCATCCGCCGGTCGCGGCTCCTCACCGACCGGGATGGAGTCGCGGCGATCTCGGTCTCGTGGCTGCCGGGCGAGTTCGCCGAGGTTCTGCCCGCGCTGCTTCAGCCGAAGTCGCTCGGTGGCACCGGCACACTCCGGGCCATCGACGAGGCAACCGGCCGCGCAGCGGTCCGCATCCGTGAGACCGCCATCGCCCGACTCGCCAGCGACACCGAGGCAACCGCCCTGGGACTCACCACGCCGGCCGCCGTGCTGGAGACACAGAACCTCTTCCTTGACCACGCTGGAGAGGCCATCGAGTACGGCGTCGACGTCGCCCCGGGCCGCCGTGCCCGCGCCGTCGAGATCGAGCTGTCTTAGCGACACACCGCAGCCCATGCCGAAGTACGGGCCGGGCTGGGAGGAAGCTCCGCAATGGGCCGATTCGATCGGCCCCAGAAACGACGTTGGCCCGGGGAGAGTCACGATCTCCCCGGGCCCTTACGAAGCCGTTAGCGCGGCGAGTACGAGGCTACGGGACACGGTCCCGCGTGGCCACCGTGCTCCGCCCTGACTTCCCCCTTGGAGGGGCGTTGTCGAGCTGGGATGCCCTCAGTTGGGCCAAGAAGCAGCAGGTCGGAAACCCCGTGCGCAAGCTCATTCTGATCTTGATGTGCGAGAAGGTTGACGCCACGTTCGCTTGCTACCCGTCAGCGAAAAAGCTTGCTCGTGAGGCCGAGTGCAGTCGGTCCACCGTGATCGAGCATCAGCGTGTCCTTGAGGTGGAACTCGGACTCGTGACGATCGCCCCGCAGAGCCGGGCGAACGGGTCTCAGTCCAGCAACCGCATCTACATCAACCACCCGGACGCGCCCCACATGCAGCCGGGCGCCGATGCTCCGTCGTCCGCCAGGCAACCGGGGTCCGGGAGCCGGACGGGGGGGGG
>NZ_FAOZ01000073.1 GCF_001536285.1 Parafrankia irregularis
CCTGGTGACCCTCGGCGGTGAGGTACTCCCGGGCCGCGCGGGAGATCCCGACCCCGGCGGCGGGCACGCGGGTGAGCAGAACGAGCATCGGCACGCCGGCCGGTGTCACGAGAGACGCGGTGGCCGGGATCCGGGCCAGCTCGCCTTGCTCGGGGCCGATCGGGGAGAGCACGAGGTCGGCGACCATGACGGCCTGGCGGAGCACCTCGGGGTGCTCGCCGCCGATGTCGACCAGGACCCGGGCCGCGCCGGTCTCGCGCTGGGCCTTCTGCGCGAACGGCACCAGCAGTCCTTGCGACGGTGCCCACTGCACGACGTGGAACGGCAGCTCCCCGCCGGTCGCGTAGACCCGGGTGGCCCAGTCGGTCACGCCCTGGGTGCCGGCGTCGGCGTCGATGACCAGAACATCATCGCCGCGGCCGGCGAGCGCGAACGCGGCCAGCATCGCGGTCGTGCTCTTGCGCACCCCGCCCTTGAGTGTGGCGATCAGCCACAGCGAGGCCCTGCCGATGGCCATCCCTGGCCCTCCGTCCTGACGTCACGACGTCCAGGCGTCAGGGTGTCAGACTCGACCACCCCGGCCGGCGGACAGCCGCACCCGGCACGGTCGTCACGTGACGACCGGAACAGACAATTCTTTACTCATTCGATCTTGCCCCCTGGGGTCCGGACAGTCCGGCGCGTGGGCTCTAGTCAACTGCGTTGACTATCTCCCGAGCCGCTTCCGTGATCTTCACCAGCGATGGCGGAAGCGGCTCGGTGAGACGCGCGTTCCCGGCGGCCTCGGAGTGCGGGTGCGTCTCGTTCCGGTGCGTGCTGGGAGACGAGCACCGGTCTTCGTCCCGTCGCGGCGAACGCCGTGACGGAGCCCTGTCGTACGCGACCGGAACCGGTCCGACCGTCCGGCGTGCCCTGTCTCGGAACCGTTCCCGGCGCTTCCCGGACGCGGTCCGTCTCGCCGTACCGGTCGTCTCGGTCGACCGCTTCCCGACTCCCGACCGGTACGACCCGACTCGTACCCGACCGGTCGACCCGACCGACGTCTGACCGGCGGCCGGCGCGGACCCGACTCGTACCGGTCAGCCTCGGTAGTCGGGTCGGCGCGGGGACGAGTCGGGTCCTCCCCGCTGTCTTCCCGGCCTGCTTCCGGCGGGGCGTCTCGGGACGGTTCCCGGTCCGGCTCGTCGCGCTTCCCGGGGTCCTTCCCGGTCGGGTCGTCTCGCCCGGGTCGACCTGCGCGGGAAGCGGTCGTCTCGCCTTCCCGACCCGTTTCCCGGTCGTCTCGTCAGGGCCCGTCTCGGCACGGCCGGCGGGCAGCCGGTCCGATCCTTCCCGCTGTCTTCCCGGTGCTGCTGCCCTGACCGGTCAGCGGTCCGTCCCGGGACGACCGGAACCGCGGCGGCTGTCGAGACACGGGGAGCTTCCCGACCGGCACCGGTCCGGCTCGTCGCCGTGCGCCTGGCCCTCGTTGACGACCGGCCGGCGGACAGCTCGGACCGCACCAGCCGATCGTCACGTGACGAATAACCGGATTCCCGGAAACAGAAATCTAGCTTTGACCGACCAGCGGACAGCCGGTGCCCCGGGCCCGGTTCGTCGTCGTGGTCCTGGCCCTCGTGCCCGACCGGCCGACCGTCCACCGATCCAAAACGCGCGTTTTCGTCTTTCGGCAACTGGCCCGGGGCGGGACGCTCCGACGTTCCGAGCGGGCGGACGGGACGACGCGCCCGGCGAGCACGGCGCGCCAGCGCCGCGCACAGCCGGCGCGCGGGCGGCCCGTCCGGGGTCCTGCTCGGCACGGCGCGGGCGGCCCGGAACGGGCCCTTGAACCCGTAGAGAACTTTGGCGACGATCTTCACCCGGGGGCGCCTGGGGCGTTAGCACCCCCGGCCGGGTTAGCGGCTCCCCTGCTAACTGTTAGCACCTGAGCTAGCACCTCAACCCGGGTCCGACCTGGGCGTTAGCACGTTAGCGGCCCCCCGCCGAAACCAGCGAAAACGGCCCCAGGGCGGCTTTCGACCCCTCCCCCGGTGCAGCTGCTAACGGCCCCCTTCGATGCCGGTCGCCACGTGACGACCGAACTTTCGGCAACCGCTCGCCGGCGAGCCCGGCCGGGTAGCGGGTAGCGGCCCGACTCACCCCCGGCCCCCGCTCCGGGCCCGGTTTCGGCAACCGCGGCCGCCGGGCCGCTACCGCTACCCGGCCGTGTCCGTCCAGCTCGGACCGCCCGCCACGGGTAGCGGCCCGGGTCGCGGCGCCGCTACCTCTCTCGGCCTGCCGCTACCCGCCGTGATCGTCCACTCTCCACCGTCTAGTGGACGGTGGAGAGTTCCCGGACCCGTCCGAACGGGGCCCAATGCGCGCGCCTACGCGCGGGGACGCGCACGAGGCACCCCCGGACCGGTAGATGATCCACAGGGCAGGGCGGTCACGCTCTGCCGCACCACCCGGCCCCGGCTCGTCGCCGTGGTCCTGGCCCCCGTCGACGACCGGCCCGAACTTTCGGCAACGGCCCCCGGCGGCCCGGTCGGGCCTGCTTGATCTCAAAACGAACAATTCGGCAACGCCCAACCCACCGTTGGGAGCCGCTGAGACGGCCGTAGCCCGATCCGCCCTACCCGACCCACCGGGGGCCCGGGTTCCGGCCGTCTCCGTGCCTCTCAGGGCCTCCGTTACGCGGGCTGAGGGCAACGCAGAGCGTCGGTTGCCCAACCATCGGCAGTCACACCGGACGTGCCCGCTGCGTCCGTCTGGGTGGCTCCTGGGGCTTCCGGCAGGGACTCGGCGTAGGCCCGGATCGTCTCCAGGTCGTAGCCGAACCCGGCGAACGCCTGCTCCGTCAGGTTCCGCACCCGGGACGCGGGGCGGGCGAGGCGTCGGCCGGCTTGCTGGTCCTTCCGTGCGCATGCGGCCTCGACGATCCGGGCGTGCAGCTCGGCACCGATCGACTCACAGATCACGTCGATCCGGGACGGCGCGGCCTGGGGAGCGCGGGGCGGCTCGGGAAGGTCCTTGGTCAACCGGCTCCGCAGGACGGCGGCCGGCGAGTTCACACCGGCGGAGTTCGCGGACAGGTAGGCCGACAGGTCGTCCGGCGTCCACCCGGCCGCGAGAGCGGCTGCGACCTTCGGGGCGAGATCGGCGATGGTCTGTGGTCCGAGCGTCCACGGTTTCGGCAACGCACGCAGCACCACCACAGCGGCGGCGTGGTGGTGCTCGTTGCTCGGAGAGATCTCCTCCGCCTCCGGCCCCGGTTGGAGGGGGTGTTCACCTGGGTAATTCAAGGGGTCCGGCTCCCGGACCCCCGTGGTGTCCGGCTCCCGG
>NZ_FAOZ01000074.1 GCF_001536285.1 Parafrankia irregularis
AGAACCACCCCCACCCGCGACTCAGCCCCCACACCAAGAACCCGCAACACACCCGCCAACCGACCCGCCAAACCATCCACCACACCAAACGACAAAGAACGTCCCCCACACACCACCGCCACCTCACCCGAACCCCCCGCCACCACCGCATCCCACACGTCCAGAACCGACTGGTAGGCATTCGTTGGATGCGCGGCCGACACAGCGAGAGAAGCATTCTCCAGGGCAGGTGAATCCGCGACTCCGCTCCATTCGTCCAGCAGCATGCGCCGCTCAGCCGTGGAGAGGAGGTCGACGTCGGCCAATCGCAGATCATGGTTGTGCGCGAAGGTGGCGAGCACCAGGTTCAGGCGTGTCAGGAGGCGTTCGGCGGTCGCGGTGTCGAACAGGTCGGCGTCGTATTCCAGCGAGGCGAGCAGGCCCTCGCTGCTCGGGTCCGGGGTGAAGGTGAAGCCGAGGTCGAACTTGGCGTTGGCCGCTCCGGCGGATTCCAGCGACGTCACGGCCAGGCCGTCGAGCCCGGGATTCGCCTCGGTGGGATTCCAGAAGTCGACGAGGGTCTGCACCAGGGGATGGCGGCCCGCCGCCCGTGGCGGGTTCACCCGCTCGACCACCGTGTCGAAAGGGACGTCGGCGTGCGCGTAGGCGTCCAGCGTGGCGCGCCGGACGCGCAGGAGCAGCTCACGCAGCGTCGGATCCCCGGCGAGGTCGATCCGGACCACGACCGTGTTCACGAAGAAGCCGACGAGCGGTTCCAGCGCCGGATCGACCCGGCCCGCGACGAGGCCACCGAGCGGGATGTCGTCACCGGCGCCGTGCTTGTGCAGGGTGAGGGCGACCGCCAGGTGGGCGAGCGTCAGCTCACTCGCGCCGGCCTCGGCCAGCAGCGGGCGCAGCGCCGCCATGGTCGCCGCCGGGATCAGCGCACGGACCCGCCCGCCGCCGGCGGCGGGAACGGTGGGCCGCGGCCGGTCGGTCGGCAGCTCCACCGCCTCGGGCAGCCCGGCCAGGGCGCTCGTCCAGTGGGCGAGCTGGCGCTCGGCCGCCTCGGACGGTCGATCTGCCCCGCCGAGCAGGTCCTGCTGCCACAGCGTGTAGTCGGCGTACTGGACGGGCAGCGGCGCCCAGGCGGGAGCCTCGCCACGGCGGCGCGCCGCGTAGGCACTCGCCAGGTCACGCAGCAGCGGCCCGGTGGAGCCCTCGTCACCGGCGATGTGGTGCAGCACCAGCGCGAGGACATGCTCGTCGTCGCCCAGGCGCAGCACGGTGACCCGCAGCGGGATCTCCGACTCCAGCCGGAACGGCGCCTCCAGAACGTCCCGGAGCCGGTCGTCGAACGTCAGCTCGGACGTCTCCACAAGCGTGAACGGCACGTCGACGGTGGCCGCGTCGAGAACCTGCTGGACGGGGCTACCGTCCCGCTCCGGGAAGACGGTGCGCAGCGTCTCGTGCCGGGCGACGACGTCCGCGGCGGCCGTGCGCAGCGCGGTCAGGTCGAGCGGGCCGGTCAGGCGCGCGGCGAACGGCAGGTTGTACGTGCTGCTCGGCCCTTCCAGCCGGTACAGGAACCACAGCCGGCGCTGGGCCGCGGACAGCGGCAGAACCGCCGGGCGGCGAAACGCCGCGAGCGCGGGACGTCCCGGCGTGGCCACGAGGGTGTCGAGGTGGGCCGCGAACGCGGCGACGGTGGGCGCGTCGAACACCGAGCGGATCGACACCGGCAGGCCTGTCGCCGCCCGGACGCGGGAGGTTAGCCGGGTGGCGAGCAGGGAGTGCCCGCCGAGGGCGAAGAACGAGTCGTCCAGCCCCACCTCGCCGACACCGAGCAGCTCACCGAACAGCGCCGCCAGCATTCGCTCCGTGGCGGTGCGCGGGATGCGCCCGCCGCCTGCCGCGCCACCGGCGAAGGTGGGTGCGGGCAAGGCCCGGCGGTCCAGCTTCCCGTTCGGCGTCGACGGAAACTCCTCCAACACCAGCACCACCGACGGCACCAGATACTCCGGCAACCGCTCCGCCACCGCCGCCCGCAGGGACACCGGTTCCAGATCCCAGCCCGGCAGCCCGGTCACATACCCGACCAGCCTGGTGATCCCACCATCGGTCCGGGCGACGACGACCGCCTGGCTCACCCCGGGAAGAGAACCGAGCGCGGCCTCGACCTCACCGGGCTCCACCCGATAACCACGAATCTTCACCTGATCATCAGCACGACCCAGATACTCCAGACTGCTGTCCGACCGCCACCGCACCACATCACCCGTGCGATACAACCGCCCACCCGAACCAAAAGGATCCGCCACGAAACGCGACGACGTCTCCCCCGACCGGCCCACATACCCCCGAGCCACCCCCGCGCCACCCACATAAAGCTCACCAGGAACACCCACCGGCACCGGCAGAAGCGCACCATCAAGAACGAAGACGTTGTCCCCCGCCACCGGCCGGCCGATATGCGGCGCCACACCCGCCTCGATCTCCGTCCACGTCGCATCCACCGTGCACTCCGTCGGACCA
>NZ_FAOZ01000075.1 GCF_001536285.1 Parafrankia irregularis
GTGCCTGGCGCCCAGGTGCCGGGAAGGGACACCAGACCAGGCCGCCGCCGGGGCGGCCGGGCCCTCCCGGTCCAGCAACCGAGGAGCGCATCATGGCGATGACTGAGCCGCTGGACCGCCACGGGCTCATGAAGCTGCACGAGCAGGCCAACCAGACTGGATCCGCGTACGACCGCGACACGTTCGCGAAGGCCGCGCTCGCGCTGCTTCCCGAGATCCTTGGACAGCTCGACCAAGCACTCGCAGAAGCACGCGCGGCCGACGGCGCTGCCATCGGCCTCGCCGAGGATCTCGATGAGGTACGGGCCGAGCGGGACGCCCTCGCCGCCTACGCAAGCCAGTTCCGGGCGGAGAATGCCCGCCTTGCCAGCGGCCCGCACCCGGCCGAAATCTCCGCCGCCCTAATTGATTTTGGCCTGACCGACGCTACTGCCGGAGCCGACGAAATGCGTGCCACGCTGCAGAAGTTCCTCGACCGACGACAGGGCATTCGTCGTGACTCGAGATGACCGCCTCATCGCCTCGTCGGTCGACGAGGCGATGGATGTGCGAGAGGCCCACCGGCCTGCGGGCTATCTCGCTACGAGATCTTCGTCCCCCCAACAGCTCGACAGCCTGCAGCTCGTGGACGGTGAGCTGAGGTCTTGGCGCTTGTGCACGTCGACAACCTGCTCGCCCCGCACCTGGCACGCCGTGTCCATGCCGCCGCCCGGGCGCGCCGCACCGGCGGCACCACCTACCTCCACCATGGCTGTCCACCTCACCGCCCGTTACCAACCGGTGGGACCGACGTCGTGTCACCACATCACGTCGTACGGTGCCGAACATGACGGTTGAGGCGGGCAACGTCCGTAGTCGTGATCAAACGGCCCTGTGGGGGCTGGGGCTTGGCATCCTCCCGAAACTGCAGAACACACCAACGCGCCGGGACCCGGTCACCCGTTCCTACACCGAGGTCCTGCTGCGCCACTTGAGCGCCGACATCGTCCGACTGAGCGCGGCGGCTGATGTCTGCCGGAGGCGGCACCGGACCCGGCTCGCTGAAGGAGCCACCGGCAACCAGGTCGAGGCCTACGCCGTCGGCGCCGCACTTGCCGACCGCGCACTCCGTCTCCTGGCGGCTGCCGGCGCCGACCAGGACCAGGCCCGCGCCGTCCAGCTCCTCGACGCCCTGACCGCGGCAAAGTCCCACGGCTACTTGTCCCGTTGGACATGGCCCCCGCGCCGCTGGGATGCAGCCCTCGCTCACCAGTGGGTGACCCTGCTGTGGAACCAGGTCGAGAGGGACCTCCCCCCGATCCCCGTCGCCCCCGCCTCCAGCAACCCCACGTCCAACGAACGAGCAAAACGGCTGCGCATCGTCCCCGCTCCCGCCAGCCCTCGCCGGTGGCAGGCACAGCTCGATCTGATCCACGACAGCGGCGCTGCCTACGACGAGAGCGACCGGTGCTGGTACCTGACCCTGACCGAGGACCACGGCGCGCCCGGTACATTCGATGCCTTGTTCCGCGCCGCCGCCGATTTCCGCACCCACATCACTACGGAGTGACTTCGGGTCGTTTACGAGATCATCTAGCAGCCGTCAGTGGGCGGGTTCCGATCCGCTCGTCTGTCGTAGCGGGTGCCGGCTGGGCTGTTGACGTCGTCTCCCGCGCGGTGCCTGGCGACCACTCCACATACTCTCTTTCAGAAGGTAATCATGGCGGGTTTGAGGCGGGTTGATCGGCAACTCTGGGCTGTTGCTGGTCGCTACCGGCGTCGGCGCCGGATCATCGTCATCAGCCTTCCGGGTCTGCTGCTGCTATCGATGTTGGCACTGATCGTGCAGGCCTTCCAAGCCGCGGGTGACACCCGGCAGGCGTGGCTCGACGCCGGGGCCGTCTGCTCCCTCGCCGCGGGCGGGATCACCTGGGCGATACACACCCAGCGGGGACAGTGGCTCCTGGACCGAATGCCGGTCGCAGCGCCGTCCAGTCGGCTGGCGCACCATGTCCTGCGCCTGCACTCGATCATGAACGATCGGGACATCGACGGGTGGCACCGGATACGGGAGACCATGCGAACTGCCGCCGCCATCGAGCAGGCTGTACGCCAGCTACATCCATCCGAGAGCACCATTCCCGAGATCGCGGGCAGCGATCTGGCCGAGAGCTCCCGGCACACCGCCCGCGACGCCGCCCACCAGCTTGACGCCTGGCTCCAATCGATCCTGGCTGCTCTCAAGGACCAGGATGCAGATGATCGCGACGAAGGCGGTATCAACGAGAAGGGCAGCGGCACAGGACCGGCGGGACCTTCGTCCGAGACCATGCTGGCGCTGACCCGACTGACCGTCCTACCTCCCCAGCATCAGTTAGGTGAATAGGCCGCCCCGGCCTCGCGGGCTTCGCCCGGAGCGCGGCTGCGCCGCGG
>NZ_FAOZ01000076.1 GCF_001536285.1 Parafrankia irregularis
GGTCTGCCGCAGAACGCGAGTGTGGCTGAGCAGTGGAAGCGTGCGCATATTCTGTATGCGCAGCAGGGTTCGAGTCCGTGGGTGAGTTCGAAGCCCTGCTGGGGCCACAAGGTCTGAGCCTGTGTGAGCCCTCGGGCCGCACCGCGGAGCACCTCCCGGTGAGAACCGTGCCGGAGTCGGTGCTCTGGTGATCATGCCGGTGTGCCCGGACGTCCACGAGACGTCCGGGCACACCGGCATTTTGTGCGTTCGGCCGGCTGACGGGCGGGCCGCGGTCATGGCTGGTCGCCTCAGACTGCGGGGCGAGGCGAGGCGAGGCGAGGCGAGGCGGGGCGAGACGAGAGGCAAGGCGGGAGCGGCGACCGCGGACGGGGTCTCGCGTGCCGTGCCCTGAATGATGCATAGAGTCAGAGTTGGCTATTGTTTTGGCTGAATGGCCAGCGCTGGGCTGTTTGTGCTGGTCACCGCGGTGCGGCACGGAACCCGACCCTGAGGGAGACCGATGAACGGTACGCCACCAGGCGCACCTGACGGATCGGGGCCGGCCCCGGATGCGGTGTTCAATCCACTCACGCCCCAGGACCCTCGCGAGATCAGCGGCTACCGGCTCCGGGCCCGGATCGGCACCGGTGGCATGGGTGCGGTGTACCTGTCCTACACCCCCGGTGGCCGGCCGCTCGCACTCAAGGTCGCCCGGCCGGAGTTCGCCTCCGACCCCGAGTTCCGCCGCCGCTTCGAGAAGGAAGTGGCGATCGCCCAACGCGTCCAGGGCCTGTACACCGCCCCGGTCATCGACAGCGACGCCCAGGCCCCGCGCCCCTGGATGGCGACCGCCTACGTCGCGGCGCCCTCCCTCGCCGTGGCCGTCGCCCGCCAGGGCCCGCTGCCGGTGGAAAGCGTCCTCGTGCTCATCGCCGGGGTCGCCGAGGCACTGCAGTCCATCCATGTGGCGGGCGTGATCCACCGGGATCTGAAACCGGGGAACGTCATCCTTGCCGCCGACGGCCCGCGGGTCATCGACTTCGGCATCTCCCGAGCTGTCGAGGCGTCGTCGGTGCGGCTCACGAGAACCGGCGAACCGGTCGGCACACCCGCCTTCATGGCGCCCGAGCAGATTCGCGGGAAAGCCCTGGACACCTCGGGTGACGTCTTCTCGCTTGGGGCCACCGCCTACTACGCGGCCACCGGCGAGCTGCCGTTCGGCGCGGATGTCGCCGTGTTCCACCGCATCGTGAACGAGCAGCCCGACTGGGACAGCTGCCCGGAGCAGATCCGCGGCATCCTGGAGCGCTGCCTGGAAAAGGATCCGGCAGCCCGGCCCACCCCCACCGACCTGATCAGCCTGTGTCGGCGGCAGTCAACAGACGAACGGCTTCGCATCGGTGAGGGCTGGCTGCCGCCGACCGTCCTCGCCGACCTGACGCGCTACGTCCTCGCCCCGCGGGAACAGTTCGGTTCCGAGGGTTCCGAGGGTTCCGAGGGCGTCGGCGGTACCGTCGGCGCCCTCGGCGGTGCGGAGGACTCCGCGGGTGAGGTGGCGTCCGCACTGCCGCCCGCGCCCGCGCAGGACGCGAAGTCGTCGACACCCACGTTGCCGGACAGCGACGATCGTCGCCGTGGTCGCCGCCGCGGCCGGTCTCGGCTCGGTGGTGTGTTGGCCGCGGCCGTCGCCGCGCTCGTGATGCTCGTCGCGGCCGTGCTTCTGCTGACCCGGCACAACGGGCCTGTCGATCGTCTGGCCGGTGGGGACGACCCCGGGGCCGACCCGGGCGTCGAGACGGGTTCGCTGCTGACGGGCTCGTCGCCGTCAGGCGGCCCGGGCGCCGGTACCGGTTCCGTCGCGGGCGGCGGCGTGCCGCTTTCCGGCTCGGATGCGGGCATGGCGGCCGGTTCGGCGCCCGGCGGCTCGGCGGTCACCGGGGCCGGGAACTCCGCTGCCCTGCCGTCCGCCCAGGCGGTGCCAGCATCCGGCCTGCCGGCGCAGCAGCAGGGCCGCCCGACCACAGCGCGCGGCGGGGTGTACCGGATCGCCCCTGACCGCAGCGGTGTTGAGGTGTACTCGGGGTCCGGCACGAACTGGGTTCCGATCGGCGGGCCCACCGGGAAGCTCTACGGCGGAGGTTACGGCCTTTTCGCGACCAGCCGGGACAGCGGTGACATCTCCCGGTACCTCGGTTCCCCGGGCCGGTGGGAGGTCATCGGAGGGCCTGGCGCGCAGTTCGTGGTGACGGGTGATCGGTTGTACTCGCTGACTCCGGACAAGCAGGGTGTGTACGTGTATTCCGGGTCGGGGACGAACTGGGTGCAGGT
>NZ_FAOZ01000077.1 GCF_001536285.1 Parafrankia irregularis
TCGTCGCCGCCAACACCGGCGCGACCAGCAAAGCACGGCCACGACGGATGGAACGACGGTTCCTGCGAGCACCCGAAGTCATCAGGGACAAAATAGATACCCTTCCCCACACCTACGAAATCCGCACCACACCAGCCGTCGAACGTCAGACCAGCCAGCCACGGCACCGGCAGAAAAATCGCTCCCGCCCACAGATCGCCTTCAACCAACCGGGCGGGGCGGGATTCAGCATGCCACCCGATGCGCACTCCCCAGGTCGGAAGCACGTCACCAACGTTACCCACCACCCACCCACGACTTCCAGACCCCTGTGAAGAGCACCACTCACCACCACAAGACCTTGAAAAGCCCCAGCCACAGCCCCTCCACGACCAGCCATGCCCGTATTTTCCCGATGCCGCACGGCCAGCGTCACCGGTTCAATACCGGCATGCGGACCGGCCTGTGCAGAGCGTCCGCGACTGCTCCACGTGCGCAGCGAATTTCTTTCCTGAGCCAGCTCCAGACCGGCTCGGAGCACAAGTAAATCACCCGCCGATGACGGTAGACAAAGTCGCCGAAACACCGACACGGCTCCTTCGGGAGACCTGGACGGTATCGCCTGATTCACTCGATATCTCACCAGAAAAGGGACGGGCGGATCAGATCCCTGCTCATGCCGCGCGCCCCGGCACCGGCGGCGGCCCGCCCACGGGACCGACAGAGCCGACGGCTCGCCAGGGGCGGGAAGCCACGGACGTTCCGGCGCTCGTGCCCTGTGGAAGTCGACACGCCGACGTCCAGCCGTTGGCACACGCCGAGACCTGCCCTCGGCCCGCGGGCGCCCTCCGACTCGCCAGTTCCGATTATCTAATCGGATAACACACGGATAGGATGGTGCCTGTGGAACCTGATCGGGACACCCGTGAGGTCATCGCGTTGCTGGATCGCGCGTTGACTGACAGTGGCCTGAGCCAGGCAGATTTCGCCGTCGCGCTGGGTACATCGGCCTCAAGGCTGTCGACCTATCGTTCGGGCCGGACCAGGCCGACCGCGGTGTTCTGCGTCCGCGCACTCAGGGTCGCCAGCGCGCTGGCCGCCGCACGCTCCTCCCGGTTGATGTCCGCACCGGAGACCGCCAAGGCGATTCGGCACGCGATGGGCGACGAGGACCGAGCGTGGCGGATGCTGTTGCAGGGCCGCGACCATCTCAGCCTCCTCCTCGACCAGCAGGACGGCTGCCCCGGGGCGTGGGAGGCCGCGCCGCCGTCAACGGGAAGCCCCGGCTTCGACGTCCTGCTCGCGGCGCTGGCTCGCAGAGAGTTCGACCGGGCGGGAGTCGAGCCGCCCGCCTGGTGTGAAGCGGAGCGTCTCCCGCTGCCCTGGGTGCCCGAGCACCCCTTCCTCGACCCCGACGAGGTGATCGCCGCCACTCCCGACGATCTGAAGCGTCTCAATGTCTTCGTCCCCGCCCGTGACCTGTTGACCGCATGAACGAGCGGTACGAGTTCTCCGCGGCCGAGATCGTCTCTTTGCTGGCCAAACTCGACGAGCGGCTGCGCGCACGAGGAGTGTCGGGGTCGGTGTTCGTCGTCGGCGGCGCGGCCGTCGCCGTGACGTCGGGTCGGGATCTGCGGCGCACCGAGGACGTCGACGCGATCACATCAGACGGCGCGGTTGTCACCGAGGCTCGTGAGCTCGCACGCGCGGAGGGTCTTCCGGAGAACTGGCTCAACACCAGGGCGCGCATGTGGATGCCGCCGCTACCAGCGGACGCTTCCACTCCGGCGCCTGGGCCGGGGCTGCATGTGACCTATGCATCGGACGGCTTCCTGCTCGCCACCAAGCTGATCGCCCAACGCCGCAAGGACGCGGCGGACATCCGCGAGCTCGCGGACCGGACCGGAATGGCCGAGGCGACCGCCGACCAGCTCGAAGCACTGATCTATCAGTACTACACCGACCCCGGCATCCTCGAGTTCATCGTCGATGGGAACGACGTCGCGGGCGAGGTGCGGCTCCTGGCCGAGCGGGCCGCCCGAATGCTCGCGCGGCGGTGACCAACCTGGCGGCGACAGGCAGGGCGGAGCCTGACCACCCGCGCGGACGCGGAAACGCCGGTACGCCCGGACGTCTTGTAAACGTCACGGGCGCACCGGCGTCATACCCAGGGCGGTAGCCCCAGCTCTGATCCACACCT
>NZ_FAOZ01000078.1 GCF_001536285.1 Parafrankia irregularis
ACCCCGCAAACGTGAAACTCCGCGCACCCGCCACCAACGCGATCTCCCCCGGCGACCGCAACACCTGATCACCAAAAAGACCCGCAACAGTGACACCAGCCAACTCTGCTGGGCTTCCAGTCGTCCAGGCTTCGAGAGCGGGTCTCTCCTCCGCGATCAGCAGATCGACTTCGGCGATGGTCCGGTTCGGATCCTCGGCGATCGCGCCGAGGATCTTCTGAATCACGCCGAGGAAACGCACTGCTGTCTTCTCTTCGAAGAGATCCGTGCTGAAGGTGAGCAATACGGATACTCCGGCGTCGGAGTCGGCCAGATAGAGATCGAGATCTCCCTTGACCGCACCCAGCCCCACCATGCGAGGTCGCACGACGAGATCCCCGACCTCCGGATCCGCTCGGCGTCCGGTAACACGCTGGTAGGTGAGCATGACCTGGAAGACCGGATTTCTGCCGACGACTCGATCCGCAGAGATTGCCGTGACGATCTGATCGAAAGGCGCCGCCTGATGATCGAAGCCATCCAGCACGGTCTGCTTCACACGAGCGAGAACATCGGAGAACGTATCGCCGGGGAAGTATCTGTGGCGGAGGGGAATCGTGTTCACGAAGTATCCGACGACGCCTTCGAGACCGTCCTCGGTACGACCGCCGACTGGCGCGCCGAGAACGACGTCGTCACTCGCGCTCATGACGGATATCGCCAGGGCCACGGCAGCCTGGGAGATCATGAACATCGTGACCCCATGCCCATCTTCGACGCGCCGCAAATCAGCCACGACATCGGATGAGATACTCAAGGAAACATCTGCTGCACGGTACGTCGGTTCAGCCGGCCGGGGACGGTGGGGGCTTATCGTGGATTCACCCGGAGCATCCGCCAGGGTGTCTGCCCAATACTTCAAATGGTGATGTAGTGCGGACTCTGGATCGGTGGGCTGACCGAGCACGGCCTGTTGCCAGACCGCGTAGTCCGCATACTGGATCCCGACCGACTCCCACGTCGGCGCATGCCCCTTGCTTCTTGCCGCGTAGGCGGCGAAGAGATCTTCCAGCACCGTCGGCGTGGACCATTCATCTACGGCGTGATGGTGCACCGCAAGGACGAGAATCCACTCAGCGACCTCCACACGTAGCAGGCCGGCGCGAACCGGGATATCCGCCGCAAGATCGAATCGGCTCCGCACGAGTTCCCGAAGGCGTTTGTCGATCGCGTCCTGTCCCGCCCCGATAAAGTCCTCAGGAATCAGAGGCAGGCGCAAGGCCGCCTCCTCAGTCGTCAGGATCATCTGATGGAGCTGCCCGTCATCCCCCACGATCAACGTACGCAGCGCCTCATGTCGGGCCACGACATCCTGCACCGCTGACCTCAGGGCAGTCTCGTCAAGTTCCCCGGACAGGTGCCGGATCAGAGGGACGACGTAGCGAGCCCCCGGGCCGCCCATCTGCTCGATAACCCAGAGGGAACGCTGCCCATACGTCACAGGCAGCAGTTCCGGGCGTGGAAGATCACCTACACGCGGTACGAGAGATACGGTTTGCGAGGCTCTGTCGACGACACGCGCCAGTCCTTCGATCGTGGCCTGTTCGAACATATCCCGCAGAGTCAGCGCCGAACCCAGTGCCGCATTGGCCCGCGCGACGACTCGGGTTGCCAGCAACGAGTGACCACCCAGGCGGAAGAAGTCATCGTTCGCCCTCAGATTGACCTCACCCCCGAGACCCAGCACCGCCCGGAACACTTCCGCCAGCGAGCGCTCCGTCGGCGTCTGGAGTGCACGCCCGTCGGTGCCGGTGATCTCGCTGAGATCGGGGACGGGCAATGCCTTCCGGTCGAGCTTTCCGTTGACCGTCGTTGCGAAGGAGTCAATTCGGGTGATCGTCGTGGGGATCATGTAGTCGGGGAGGTGCTGTGCGGCGTACTCACGGAGTGACCGGCGGAGCGCGTCATCGCTGGTATCAATGCGAGCCGTGGTCACGTA
>NZ_FAOZ01000079.1 GCF_001536285.1 Parafrankia irregularis
ACGCCGGGTAGCCGGCGGGGGTTTCACCCGCCGGCCCCCACAGATCCGGACGTGACACTCTCGCGTCATCCGGCTCGTGCTATCCGCTGGCCGTGGAGAGCGTCCAGTGGGCGAAGAGGGTGGGTCTGCGGCGTTTGATCGCCAGCAGTGTCCTCCAGGCCCGTCCCGGACGTCCCCTGAACCGTCTGTACTTGCGTTGCAGCCATCGGACCAGGTAGCGGTCGATGGAGTAGAGGACTGGATACAATGCGGACCGTCGGAACGCCCCGAAGTAGTTGATCCAGCCCCTGGTCACCGGATTGATCTCCGATGCCAGGTCTTCGAGGGTCCAGGTCGTGCGCCGGTGGATCCGCCACCGGCGTATCACCCGCCGCGCCTTCGTGGCGTTCTGGTTACTGATCGCCGGGGTGAAGCCGACGAACAGGTTCCCGTCGCGGCGCCGCTGGACCAGGCGTCCCTGGAACGTGTATCCGAGGAAGTCGTATCCGGTCGGCCCGTCCCAGGGCTGTTTCCTGCCGTCGTCCGCGCAGTAGACGATCCGGGTCTTGGTCTCGTTGAGTTCCAAGCCACATTCGGCCAGACGCCTACGAATATCGGCGAGTAACGCGCGGGCCTGTATCTCACTCGCGCAGTGCACGACCACATCGTCGGAGTACCGTTCGAACGGGACAGCCGGATGGTTCCCAGCCATCCACCGATCGAACACGAAATGCCCGAAGATGTTCGCCAGCAGGGGAGAAAGAGGACCACCCTGGGCGCATCCCCTCACCCGCTCGACCGGGGTGCCGTCGGATCGCACGAGCGGGGCTTTCAACCACCGCTCCACGTACAGGCCGACCCACCGGGTCTCCCCGTCGAGGTAGGTGTCCACCGCGGCCAGGAGTTTGTCCCACGGAATACTGTCGAAATACCCCCGAATGTCCAGGTCGATCACCCAGGGGTATTTCCAGGACCGTTCCCGGGCCACTGCGACCGCGTCCAGCGCTGACCGTCCCGGCCGGTAGCCGAACGAGTCCGGGTGGAAACCCGGTTCCGTCCTCGGCCCCAGCACCAGCACGGCCACCGTCTGCGCGACCCGGTCCGCCACGGTCGGTACCGCCAGCGTCCGCTGGCCACCCTCCGGCTTCGGTATCACGACCTCACGCAGCGGCGGCGGGAAGTAGGTACCCGACGACATCCGGTTCCACGTCTTGTAGAGGTTGTCTTTCAGCCTCTCCTCGAACGCGGTCACCGTGACCTCGTCGACTCCCGCCGCTCCCCTGTTGCCTCGTACCTTCTCGAACGCCTCCACGAGCAGACGCTTGTCGATATCAAACGGTTTCGGCTGTGACACGCCGACCGGCTCCTCCCGTTTCCTACGGTTGACCGACTGATGTCACCGGACAGCCCTCCCCCTTCGCTCCACCCCCATTACAGGAGCTTCATCACTACTACGAGGAGGTCCGCCCCTTCGCTCCCACATTCGGTACTCGCCCCTCACGGTTTCCGCCGCCCGGGGTTTCCCTCACCCGACCGGAGAAGGTTTCCGACCAGAACGCCGGAGCGGAAGGTTCCCACGTTCCCCACGGGAGCCAGGACCGGACTCGCGCCACCTGCATGCCGAACGCCGCCCGGGCAGTAGACGGGTATCTCCCGGACTTATCCCGAAGTCTTGGCCACAACCTCGGTTCTGACGTTGAGAGTATTTCGACACTTCCACAGTGGTTCGCTTTCGCTCGCCTTCCCGGCCCACACCTGACCCGGTCACCGCCGGGCCTTTTCCGTCACGCTCACGACCCCGCCCGTTGAGGCGACGCCGCTGACGGCGGTTTGCGACCCCCACCCGCATGGTGGTCACGGAGGGCCACACCTCCATCACCCGCGGAGCACCGCTCCAGAAGATCACCGTCTACTCAAGATCGGCTTCTCCCTTCCCGTTCGTGGCGCAAGACCAAAATCCTTC
>NZ_FAOZ01000080.1 GCF_001536285.1 Parafrankia irregularis
ATCAGACCCGACCCTCCGGTCGCAGCCCGAGAACCGCACAGTGGACGCAAAACAGCAGAATCATAAAGTAGTCAAGCCCTCGGCCTATTAGTACCGGTCAGCTCCATGCGTCACCGCACTTCCACCTCCGGCCTATCAACCCGATCATCTAGTCGGGGGCCTTACCAGGCTACCCTGTGGGAGACCTCATCTTGAAGCGAGCTTCCCGCTTAGATGCTTTCAGCGGTTATCCCTTCCGAACGTAGCCAACCAGCCATGCCCTTGGCAGAACAACTGGCACACCAGAGGTTCGTCCGTCCCGGTCCTCTCGTACTAGGGACAGCCCTTCTCAAGTCTCCTGCGCGCGCGGCGGATAGGGACCGAACTGTCTCACGACGTTCTAAACCCAGCTCGCGTACCGCTTTAATGGGCGAACAGCCCAACCCTTGGGACCTACTCCAGCCCCAGGATGCGACGAGCCGACATCGAGGTGCCAAACCTTGCCGTCGATATGGACTCTTGGGCAAGATCAGCCTGTTATCCCCGGGGTACCTTTTATCCGTTGAGCGACGGCGCTTCCACAAGCCACCGCCGGATCACTAGTCCCTGCTTTCGCACCTGCTCGACATGTCTGTCTCACAGTCAAGCTCCCTTGTGCACTTGCACTCAACACCTGATTGCCAACCAGGCTGAGGGAACCTTTGGGCGCCTCCGTTACCCTTTAGGAGGCAACCGCCCCAGTTAAACTACCCACCTGACACTGTCCCTGATCCGGATCACGGACCGAGGTTAGACATCCAGTACGACCAGAGTGGTATTTCAACAACGACTCCACCGGAACTGGCGTCCCAGCTTCACAGTCTCCCACCTATCCTACACAAACCGAACCGAACACCAATATCAAGCTGTAGTAAAGGTCCCGGGGTCTTTCCGTCCTGCCGCGCGTAACGAGCATCTTTACTCGTAGTGCAATTTCGCCGAGTCTGTGGTTGAGACAGTAGGAAAGTCGTTACGCCATTCGTGCAGGTCGGAACTTACCCGACAAGGAATTTCGCTACCTTAGGATGGTTATAGTTACCACCGCCGTTTACTGGCGCTTAAGTTCTGAGCTTCGCCCCGAAGAGCTAACCCGTCCCCTTAACGTTCCAGCACCGGGCAGGCGTCACTCCGTATACATCGTCTTACGACTTCGCACGGAGCTGTGTTTTTAGTAAACAGTCGCTTTCCCCTGGTCTCTGCGGCCCCTCCCCGCTTCGGAGGCAAAGCTCCTACACAGGAAGTGGCCCCCCTTCTCCCGAAGTTACGGGGGCATTTTGCCGAGTTCCTTAACCACAGTTCACTCGCACGCCTCGGTATTCTCTACCTGACCACCTGTGTCGGTTTAGGGTACGGGCGGCCCTGACACTCGCTAGAGGCTTTTCTCGGCAGCATGGAATCACCCACTTCGCCACAATCGGCTCGGCATCAGGTCTCAGGCACATGAAACGCGGATTTGCCTACGTCTCGCCCTACACCCTTGCCCCAGGAAAACCACCTCCTGGGTTGGACTATCCTCCTGCGTCACCCCATCGCTTGCCTACTACTGGCCAGGATCCCGACCAGCCCAAGCCCCACTCGAAAGCAGAACAAGAACCAGAACGGTTAGCACAACCAGGTTCAGCATGGGCGCGTCAGCGCCGGTACGGGAATATCAACCCGTTGTCCATCGACTACGCCTGTCGGCCTCGCCTTAGGTCCCGACTCACCCTGGGCGGAAAAGCCTGCCCCAGGAACCCTTGGTCATTCGGCGGACGGGATTCTCACCCGTCATTCGCTACTCATGCCTGCATTCTCACTCGTGTAGCGTCCACGACTGGGTC
>NZ_FAOZ01000082.1 GCF_001536285.1 Parafrankia irregularis
GTGTTCGACCATCCCACGATCGCGGGCCTGGCCGGGATCGTCATCGAAGGCTCGAGTGTCTCGACAGTTCCAGCGCTGCAAATCGGGGAAATACCACGGCCCGCGAACCTGCCGGCATCCTTCGGACAACAAGCCCTCTGGGTGATTGATCGCCTGGGTGGGCCGGGGGGCCGGTATGTGGTGCCAATGGCGCTTCGCCTGTCCGGAGAACTGGACGTCAGCGTACTTGATGCCGCGGTGAAGGATGTCGTCACCCGGCACGAGGCATTGCGAACCCTGATTGTTGAAGACAACGGGCGGCTGCGCCAGGTGGTCGTCCCTGCTCAGGACGCGAGCGTTCGCCTCACGCTGATCCCGGAGGATCTCTCCGGTGTCGGGGGCGACGCCGTGGAGGAACGGATAGCCGACTTCGTGCGGCAGGGGTTTGACCTGGCGGCCGACATTCCCTTCCGTGCCGGCTTGTTGCGGGAGGCTGGCACGGAGTGGGTACTGGTGCTGGCGATGCATCACCATGCGGTGGACGAGTGGTCGCTGCCGGTGCTGCTGGGGGATCTGTCAACCGCATACCAGGCCCGGTCGGCCGGTTGTGAGCCAGGGTGGGCGCCGCTGAAAATGCAGTACGCCGACTACGCGATCTGGCAACGAGACATCCTCGGGGATCCCGCCGACCCGGATTCCGAACTCGCTCAGCATTTGAGCTATTGGCGTAATGCCCTCGCTGACGCGCCGGAGGAATCCACGATCACCCTGGACCGGTCTCGCCCTGCTGAGCCCACCCACCAGGGCGGTGATACCGCGTTCGCCGTCGCGTCCGAGACTGTGACGGGGTTGCGGGGCGCCGCGCAGCACAACGGCGTGAGCATGTTCATGATCATGCAGGCCGCGATCGCGCTGACGGTCTCCGCGCTCGGCGGAGGAGACGACGTAGTGATCGGTTCCCCGGTCGGGGGCCGCACTGAGGACGGCCTGGAGAACCTGGTCGGGTACTTCGTCAACACCCTCCCCGTGCGCCACCGGCTCCGACCCGACGACACGATCAGCGACCTCCTTGGGCGCGTCCGGCAGACGGTGCTGGATGGGCTCGCCCACCAGGCCGCACCGTTCGAGCACATCGTGTCCGCCGTCGGTGTCGACCGGTCCGTTGCCCGCAACCCGGTCTTCCAGGTCATGCTCACCCACCAGAACCTGTCCGGCGGGCCCGATCTGCTCGATCTCCCCGGAGTCACCGCTCGGCAGCAACACGCTTCCCTCGGAGCGGTCAAGACGGATCTGGACATCTACGTGGACGAGACCCAGCACGCCCTCACCGGGTCCCTGAGCTACGCCACTGACCTGTTCGACCCGGGTACCGCGGAGCGCTTCCTCGCTCTCCTACAACGAACCCTCACCACGATCGCGACCCGCCCCGACGCGCGGATCGCCGATCTTCCGGTGCTGTTCGATGCCGATGCTGTGTCGGTGGGTGGGTGGTCGGTGGGTGCGGGGGTGGTGGTTCCCGCGGTGACGGTGGATGGGCTGATCCGGGATCAGGTGGGACGTTCTCCGGGGGCGGTCGCGGTGGTGG
>NZ_FAOZ01000083.1 GCF_001536285.1 Parafrankia irregularis
AGCACCAAGTACTAACGACGTCGACCGAACGCCCCACCACATTTTCACCCTGTCCCGGGTGGCCCCACCAGGGGCCATGACGGACTGCAACGGCACTTGACTGTGTCCTCGTCGTTTGTAGTGGCTGCGTCGGGCCTGGTGCTGACGGCGGCGACGCCAGGCCGACCACGCCCAGACATGGTCAGCGGGGTGGATGCGGTGCAGGAGGGTGACGATCAGCCGGCGGATCTCGGGTAAGGTCAGTCCGATCATGCCCATGCCGGCGGGCAGGGGTCCCCTTTTACCTGGCCGGCGCGGGCCGCGGCCAGAGCTGCGTAGGCGAGCATCGACAAGGTGATGTGGGCGTACCAGGCCCGGTAGTCACGGACCTGGTAGTCGTCGAGGCCGCAGGTCTGCTTCGCCTGCTGGAAGCATTCCTCGATCGGCCAGCGAGCCCCGGCCACGGTCACAAGCTGCGCCAGGGTGGTGCGCCGCGGACCGAAACAGACGTAGAACGCCAGCTCCCCGCTGGTGCGGTGGCGCCGGGCGAGCAGCCAGTGCCCCCAGCCCGGCTCCCACCAGACCCGCAGACGGATCTCGACCCTCGCCCAGTCGTAGTCCCGCAGCCCGTGCGCTCCCGCGCCGGCCGAGATCCGGCACCACGCCCGGGCGGGCAGAGCAGCGATCAGCCGGTCGGCGCGTTCCTGCCCACCCACACTGGTGATCAGGGTGTCGTTGCATTTCGTGGCCAGCACATGGGCGCGTTTCTGTTCCTCCAACCAGACCCGCAGATACTTGACCTGCCCATAGGCCTCGTCCGCGGTCACCCAGCCGAACGGCACCCCGGCCGTGATCGCCCGTTCCAGCATCGCCATCGCCTGACGAGGCTTGGTCGCGAACTCCACCTCGTCGGGCACCCCCGCCGCCCGGCAGCGATCTCGATCCTCGGTCCAGGACTCCGGCAGGTAGAGCTCCCGGTCGATCAGCGCATGGCCCCACCGGGACCGGTAGGCCAGGAACGTCCCGATCTGGCAGTTCTCCCGCCGTCCCGCCGTCCCCGAGTACTGCCGCTGCACCCCCGCCGACCGGGTCCCCTTTTTCAGGAACCCGGTGTCATCGACGATCAGCACCGCGGCCGGGTCCCCAAGCCGGTCCACCACGAAGGCCCGCACATCATCCCGGACCCCATCGACGTCCCAGTCAGCCCGGCGCAGCAGCCGCTGCATCCCGTCCGGCGACCGCTCACCAGCCCGTTCCGCCAGCGTCCACCCGTTCTTCCGATCCAGGCCCGCGACCAGCCCAGACACATACTCACGGACCCGCCGCCGCGGCTCAGCCCGACCGAACCGCCCCCCGGCCCGTGCGCACAGCCCGTCCAGCTCAGCCGCCCACGCCTCCACCACCACAACCCAGATCATCCACCACAGACATCACAACTGCCGTTGCAGTCCGTCATGGCCCCTGGTGGGGCCACCCGGGACAGGGTGAAAATGTGGTGGGGCGTTCGGTCGACGTCGTTAGTACTTGGTGCT